>DAHUZD010000028.1 GCA_027306745.1 Acidobacteriaceae bacterium | reverse complement strand
CGGGCCGATGAAGTGCGCCGGGATTTTCCGGCGGCGAAGGTGGTGGCCGATCCCATGGCCGTGGCCACCAGTCCGGATGTGGATTTGGTCGTGGTTGCCTCGCCGAATGACACACACCACTCACTGGGTCTGGCGGCATTGCGTGCAGGCCGGGCCGTGGTCATCGACAAGCCGTTTGCACGCACCATGGCCGAGGCCGAAGAGTTGATCTCGACAGCGCAGGCTCAGAAAAAACTGCTCAGTGTCTTCCACAACCGGCGCTGGGACAGCGATTTTTTGACGCTGAAGGCCAGTATCCACAGCGGCGATCTGGGCGAGGTCGTCAGCTATCAATGCCGCTTTGACCGTTTCCGCTTGGAAGTGCAGGACCGCTGGCGTGAGCGCCCAGCCCTGGGCGGCGGCGTGTTTTTTGATCTGGGCCCGCATTTGATTGACCAAGCGCTGGAGCTGTTCGGCTGGCCGGAGTGGCTCTTTGCTGATTTGAATCGGCAGCGGCCTGGATCACAAGTGGACGATGATTTTCATCTGGTGATGGGACGGGGAAGATTGCGCATTGTGCTGGGTGCAACGATTCTGGCCGCGCAGCCGGAGCCGAAGTTTGTGGTGCACGGCACGGGCGGATCGTTTGTAAAGCCGGGGATGGATGTGCAGGAGGATCAACTGAAGGCTGGGCTGCGTCCGGGCGATGCTGGTTTTGGCGTGGAGCCTGCCGAACAAGCCGCCAGCGTGACCACGCTGCGCAACGGACAGGCACACACGGAACGGCGGACTACCTTGCCCGGCCAATATGTTGCGTATTATGAGGGCATCCGCGCAACGCTGGAGCATGGTGCGCCAGAGCCGGTAATGGCCCAGAGCGCCCTGCAGACGATGCGCATTTTGGAGTTGGCCCTGCAGAGCCACCGAGAAGGCCGCAAGATTCTGCTGGAAGCGGCCCGCAGCTAGGCGCTGGGTTCGGTTTTCATCGCCCCTGTCAGGCTGCGGACGGAGTCGATGGAGTTTTGCGCGCACCAGTCGCGCAGGCCGCGTGCGATGCGCTCGACGGCGCGCGGGTCCGCATAGCTGGCCGTGCCGACCTGCACGGCTGTGGCTCCGGCCAGCAGAAACTCCACCGCATCTTCTGCGGTGTGAATTCCGCCCATGCCGATGACGGGGATCGAGACCGAGCGCGACGCCTCCCAAACCATGCGCAGCGCGATGGGCTTGATGGCTGGGCCGGAAAGCCCACCGGTAATGTTGGCCAGACGCGGACGGCGCGTGTGCACGTCAATGGACAGAGACAGAAATGTGTTGACCAGGGAGATGGCGTCTGCGCCAGCCTCTTCCGCCGCTCGCGCCACCTCGGCAATGCTGGTGACGTTGGGCGAAAGCTTGACGATGATGGGCCGCCGCGCGACGGACTTGATGTTGGCGACCAGCTCAAAGAGCAGATTGGCATTGGAGCCAAAGACCATGCCGCCAGAGTGGGTGTTGGGGCAGGAAGCGTTCAGCTCATAGGCGGCGATGCCGCCGTAGTCATTCAACGTTTTGACCACGGCGAAGTAATCGGCGATGGTATAGCCGAAGACGTTGACGATGGCCGCGCAGGGCAGCTTTTGGATCGCAGGCAATTTTTCATGGATGAAGGCATCCACGCCCAGGTTTTGCAGGCCGATGGCGTTGAGCATGCCTGAAGCTGTTTCGATAAGGCGGGGCGCAGCGTTGCCAGACATCGGTTCACGTGAAAGGCCCTTGGTGACGAAGCCGCCGATGGCGGTGAAGTCGAGAATCTCCTCAAACTCCACGCCATAGCCGAAGGTGCCGCTGGCGGCCAGCACGGGATTGCGCAGTTCCATGCCGCAGAGTGAGACGTTCAGGTCGGGTTCGTTAGAGCGGGTTTTCTTCTTCGGGTTCAAGCGCTGGGTGTCTTCTTTCGTGCGGCTGCGGGAGCGTGGTGCGAGCGGTGGCCTGTCTGTATTATCGCGCGATTGCGCTTGTGCGGCAGAGGCGTTTGTTTTTCCGGGTGCAGGGCCATGGTCAACACCTGGCCCACGCTGGCCGAAGGCTGATTGACTCCGAGCAGTGCGGCGAAGGTTGCGGCCAGGTCCACTGGCTCCACGCGCTGTTGATACACGCCGGGCACAAAGGCGGAACCGTAGAAGCCGAGCGGCACATGGCGGTCATACGAATAGGGGCTGTAGTGATTGGTTCCGTGCGCCATGGCTCCGATCTCAAAGGCATCGGGAATCACCATGACATACCAGCCGCCGTTGGGCGTGTAGCTGTGCGCCAGCAAGTGGCCAAACTCAGAGGGCGGCAGGCCCGGCTCCTTGGAGGCAAGCTGTCTGCGGGTGTAGCTGCGGAAGAGTGCAGGCTCTGGCGCTGGGCGCTTGGCGCTGGCCTGCGTGGAGGCATCCGTCGCCGCGCTGGCCGGGTTCTGCGCGGTGCGCAGAGCGGAAAATGCGGCGGGCAGCGACTCTTGCACGGCGTGCTCGGATTCTTCTTCGTTGAGTCCGGCGCGTTCAAAGACCGGCTCGTTGAGCGACAGATAGGGCAGTTGCTGGTGCGAAAGCATGTAGGGGAAGGTTTGCCCCGGTGAAAATTGCTGATTGAGCGATGCGTTGAGTGAGGCGATGAGCGCCTTCAGTTGGATTTGTGTGCCAGGAATGCCCAGTTGCGCAGCGACGGCGGGAACCGGAGCGATGCCGTGGTCAGCACTGAGGGCGATCCAAACATTCTTCAGCCCGCCGGGGACAGTCTGGTCGAGCCATGAAAAGAATTGATCGAGGCTGATGTCAAGCTGATCGACCAGCTCGCGTTGTAAAGGCGAGTCTGGCCCGACGGCGTGGCCGAGGATGTCTGTGGACGAGATGCTAATGGTAAGCACGTCTGTGACGCTGTTCGTGCCGAGTTTTTCGCCTTGAATCAACGCGCGGGCAAAGTCCAGTTCATAGCGGATGCCTGCCGCTGTTGATCCGACTGAGGCGAAGAAGGGATCGCTGGCGGAGACGCCGGCCTCTGTGCGCGCCTGGTCTGCGCGTCCGCTGTTGTTGAAGGCGACCGCCCAGTCTGGCAGCGCGCGCATGTAGTAAGAGGAGGTGATGTACTGGCCCGTGCGCTCGTCGATCCAGAATGCGCCGTTGGCGCTGAGGCCTGAGGTGAGAATCGCAGCCCGGTCTTTGAGGGAGACGCCGTAGAGATGGGCAGCGCCATTGGTGTCCAGCCGGACTTCATCGCCGAAGGTCGTTGCCAGCAGATTGCGCGGCGAAGAGCCTTCACGCTTGGCTCCATCGGTGGGGCCGACGAGAAAATAGCGGGGATCTTCGACAGAAGAGATGGGCCGCTGGCTGTTGCGGGTTAAATCCCACCAGTCGTTGCTGGAGATGCCATGGCCGTCGGTGTAGGCCCCGGTGGCTAATGTGGCGTGGCCGGGCGAAGTCTTCGTGTTGGCGTAGTTGAAGTAGCAGTTGGGGAAGTAGGCGCCCTCATCCAGAAAGAGACGGAAGCCGCGGTCTTTGAAGTCGCTACGGTAGCGCTCCAGATAATCCTCGCGGAACTGGTCGATGACCAGCAGGATGACGAGTTTGGGATGAGCGTCATATGCGCTGGCGGCTGCGGGCATTGCGTTCAAAAAAGGGAGCAGCACGGCGAGGAGGCAGGCGAAGATTCGTTGAGTCATGCGTATGTGTGCGCGGCATCGAAGCCCACGTTGCAACCATGGTATCAAGCCGATGCGATGGGATTGTAAAGATTCAGAGAACGCAGGCAATGCTAGCATGGTCACCATGCACGACGTGGCTTTGCAGCCTGGAGAACAGCGCCCTGACGCCCGCCGGGAGCCGATGCCAGCCGCGTTGCGCGGACTGATCGTCTGGGCGCTCTGCACGCTTCTGTTTGAGATGGCTCTGATCGCCATTGCACCCCGGTTGCATTCTGGCAGCGTGTTGAAGCTGGCGCGTAGCGCCATCAAAATGCAAATCGTTTTCGATGACACTTCCTATTACATGGCGCAGGCCGATCAGGCCGCCCGCCAGCATCCAAACGCCATCTATGAGGCCGTATTTTTCCAACGCGGTGTGCGCTACATTTATCCGCCCATAGCCTTGCTGTTGTATCGTGCGTGGCAACTGGGCGCGCACGTTGGCATCCGGCCCTATTGGCTGATGAATGGGATGCTGGTCATTGCGCTGTGGGCAACGTTGGCAATCGCCGGACAATTTTTTCTGGATGTGGCCCAGCGGCGTGGCGTTGTGCCATGGCAATTGCGCCATCAATGGCTGGCCCGCGTGCTCGTCGCGTTGTTGGGGTTGACGTTTCTTCCACTGGTGAATGCCTATTGTTTGGGGCAGATGCAAACGCTGATCAATCTGGCGATGGTGGCCGGTGTTTTTCTGTGGATGCGCGGCTGCCGCGCCACTCCGGGCGTTTTGCTGGGACTCACCTGTTTGTTGAAGCCGCAGGCCTGCTTATTTTTGTTGTGGGGGCTGATGCGTAAACAGTGGAGTTTTACCGCCAGTTTCTGTGCGATGACGGCCGCGGGTCTTGCGATTTCCGTCGCGGTCTTTGGCTGGCACAATCACGTCGCGTACTTGCAGGTTGTACATTTTTTGAGCCGACGCGGAGATTCGTTTGTCACCAATCAATCCTGGAACGGGCTGGCACACCGATTGCTGCATGTGGGCATCACGAACTATGCAATGCCGACCACGCCCTACCCACCCTACAACGCGGCAATCTATTGGAGCACGCTGGCAAGTTCTGCGCTCCTTGTGCTGGCTGCGTTGATCGTGCCGCAGGTGCAGAGCGCGGCTGGCGGTACACGGGATTTTCTCCTCTTCGCTATGGCGGCAGTGATGGCCTCACCGATCGCATGGGAGCACCACTATGGCGTATTTTTTTTGGTTTTTTTGGCGTGGATGCCTGCCGCAGTTCGTTCCCAGGGCCGTTTTGCTGCGTTGCTGGCCGTCTATCTGCTGATGGCGAGCACGCTGGCGCCGCTCTCCGCTCTGATGTCGACGCGCGGGAACTTCCTGCTTTCGCATGTCTACTGGGGCGGGCTGGCCATCTTTTGCTGGACGCTGCAGCGAAAACAGGATTGGCCGTTGCAGCCGCCGCATTGAAATCCTTGGCTGTGCCAGCACCCCGGCTTAGAAAAAAATCATAAAACGGAGTATCGTTTCGCTGGGTGCTGCGTCCAACTGTGTTGGGTGCAGTGTATTTGTGTGTAGCGAGGTATTTGTCATGTTCAAGACTCTGGAATCGAAGTGGAGTGCATTGTGCGGGGTATGCCTGGCGGGCGCTGTGGCCGTTGGCTTGGCGATGCCCGCATGGGCCAGGGATGTGAAGCCAACCGTGCCCACGCAGACGGTGGTGACGGTGGTGAGCAATACGCATAATGGCGCGACAGCTCCGACCGTGAGCAGCGCGGATGTGATCGTGAAGGATGGCGGCAAGCCAGCAACCGTGCTCGACTGGCATCCCATGCCCAGCCAGGCGACGACCCAGCTCGTGGTGTTGATTGATGATGCCCTCCGGACAGGGTCCAGCGTAAATTTCTCTGATTTGGGGGCGTTTATTGAGCAACTGCCACCCTCCGTGCAGGTGGCTGTGGGTTACATGCAATATGGCCGGGCCGTGATTGCCTCTGGCTTCGCGTCGGGCAAGATTTTGGCGGCCAAGTCGATTCGCGTGCCAACGGGCATCGCGGGCGTCAATGCCAGTCCATACTTCTGCATCTCAGATTTAGCCAAGCATTGGCCGGATGGCGGACATCCCTCCGCAGTGCGCCAGGTGTTGATGATTACCGATGGCATTGACCGTTATTTTGAAGCACCGCAGTATGATCCTGAAGATCCGTATGTGGGAACGGCGATTGCCGATGCGCAAAAGAACCGCGTGATGATTTCCACCATCTATTTCCGTGACATCGGCTTGGTCGACCGGGGAATTCGCGGTTCCTTTGTCGGCAATGATTACCTGATTCAGGTGGCTGAGGCGACCGGCGGCAAGGATTTCTACGAGGGCATGGGCAATCCGGTGACTTTTGTCCCCATGCTGAAGGAATTTAAGCAGCGGTTGGCCAGTACCTATCTACTGACCTACGCAGCGCAAGGCTCGGGCTTGCATTTTGTGAAGATCAGCACGAAAGTGCATGACGTGCGCCTGGATGCGCCAGACCACATTGTTGTGGGCCAGAAGATCCCCATGGGTGCTGCGCCCACGACGGCGGTCGCCGAGCTTACAAAGTGAGCCGGTAAGCGGCAGCCGCCAAACGATAGGTGAGGTCGATGGCGACTTCGTGCGCCTCGTCCTCATCCAGGCGGTGATCGGCCACCAGCCGCGCCAGGTAGGCACAATCGACGCGCCGGGCTACGTCATGCCGCGCCGGAATGGACAGGAAGGCGCGCGTGTCGTCATTGAAGCCGACGGTGTTGTAAAAGCCTGCGGTTTCGGTAACGGACTCGCGGAAGCGAAGCATCCCCTCCGGGCTGTCGTGGAACCACCAGGCGGGGCCGAGCTTCAAGCAAGGATAATGACCAGCCAGCGGGGCCAGCTCCCGGCTGTAGGTGGACTCGTCCAGGGTGAACAGAATAATGGTCAGGTCGCGCTCGTTGCCAAAGCGCGTCAACAGCGGCTGCAACGCGTGTACGTAATCGGTGCGCGTCGGGATGTCCGCACCCTTGTCGCGGCCTAAGCGGCGGTATAGCGGGATATTGTGATTGCGCAGGCTGCCGGGGTGCACTTGCATCACCAGTCCATCGTCCAGGCTCATCGCGGCCATCTCCGTCAGCATCTGTGCGCGGAAGATTTCCTTATCCACATCCGAGGCCTTGCCCGCCAGCACGCAAGTGTAGAGCGCAGCGGCTGTCTCGGCATCCAGATCCGCCGTGGCCGCGGTGGGATGCCCATGATCGGTGGCTGTACAGCCTAGGGCGCGGAAGCGCTCGCGCACCGTGCGCAGAGCCGTTAAATATCCCTTCCACGTTTCAGTGTTTTCGCGGGTTTGTTTGCCCAGCGTGGCGATGTTCGTCACGAAGCCTTCAAAATCAGGGTCCACCACTGGATCGGGCCGGAAGGTGGGCAGCACGCGGCCTTTCCAGCCGGAGCTTTTCAACTGGCTGTGATATTGCAAATCGTCCAAGGGTGAATCCGTTGTGGCCAGCACCTCGATGTGGAAGCGTTCATACAGTGCGCGCGGCAGAAACTCCGGCGTGGCCAGCTTGGCGGAGATGACGTCAAAGTACAAATCCGCCGTGCTGACATTCAGCGGTTTCTCCATGTCAAAAAGTTCGTGAAAGGCAAAGTCCAGCCAGATGCGCGTGGGAGTGCCGCGGAACAGATAATAATTCTCCGCAAAGATTCTCCAGATTGCGCGGGGATTTTCAATCGTTTTCTGGCCGATGCCGAGATGCTCCAGCGGAATGCCCTGGCTGTAGAGCATACGGAAGATGTAGTGATCCGGCTGAATGAAAAGCTTGGCTGGATCGTCGAAGGGTTTGTTTTCCGCAAACCAGCGCGCCTCGGTGTGTCCATGCGGGCTGAGGATGGGAAGGTTGGCGACAGAGTGGTATAAACGCTTGGCAATGGAACGAGCGGCGGGATCTGGGGGGAAAAGTCGATCAGGATGCAGCATACAATCCCAGCATCGCATGGCCAGCGCTGATGGACTAGTGGTGCATGCAAATTTGTTCCCTATGGTCTACTTTTGATCAACAACTTCCGTGTCCGTCGTATAGCTGAGCTGATGGATCGCGTCCCACGTCTGCGCGTAGGCGGTGAGCGCGTTCAGGCTGGTGGTGCGGTCATTCTGCAGGGCATCCAGATAGTCGAGCAGCGCCAGCCCGCCGCGCTCATACGAGTATTGCGCGATGGTCAGCACATCCTTGGCCTCGGCCAGATAGTGGCCCTGATAACGGTCGGAGACGAGCTTGGCCGTAGTGTAGGCCACCCAGGCTTGATCGACATCGGAAAGCACCTGATTGCGCGCGGCTATCTCGGTGAGCTGAATCGATTGAGCTGCAAATTTCGCCGCAGCCTTGTTGCCCTGATTGCGGTCAAAGATGCGGACGGGCACGGTGACATAGAATCCGAAGCTGCTCAGATTGCCGCTGTGGTCGTACTCGCCTTCCAGCGTGGGGTCCGTCGTGCCGTTGGCCATCGCCAGCTTCACGTTGGCCTGGGCCACGCGGACGGCGCTTTGCGCGGCCTGGTAGTCAGGACGGTTGGCCAGCGCGCGTTGCTCCAGATCCGGCAGAGTTGCGGTGAGCACGGGTGGCTGTAAATCTCCGGTGATGTCAAAGCTTGGCCGGGGATGTTCGTAGCCGAGCAAGGTCTGCAACTGGTCGCTGGCCTGGGCCAGATTGGCTTCGGCGCTGGCCTCGTCGGTTTCAAACTGTGCCAGTTGCAGGTCCAGCCGTTCGTAGTCGAGCTTGCCGATGTCGCCAGCGGAGTAGCGCTCCTTGCTGATGGCCAACTCATGGCTGTAGCCGGCCAAATTGTCTTTGGCCAATTGCAACGCGGCCTTGGCCAGCAGCAGATTGGTGAAGGCCAGCTTGACCTGCAAGAGCACCTGCCGCTCCTGATCCTGCGACTGCTGGCGTGTTTGCGCCGTGGTGGAGCGCGCGCTGTCCAGGCGCCAGCGGCGCTTTTGTCCGCGCTCAAAGAGCCGCGCCAGTTGCAGGCTGTAGGCATAGGGCGTGGCCGAGGTGGCTGGATTCGTCAGGTTCGTGCCGTAGACGGTGAAGTACGGATTTTGCCGCACGCCTGCCTGCACCTCTTGCGCTTGTACGGAAAGTACGTTTTGCTCGGCGGCCAGCAGGGTAGGATTTTTTGTGCGCGCAATCTCTAGCACCTGTTGCAAGGTGAGTGGCGCGGCAGTAGCCGTGGGCGCAGTGGTTTGTGCCTGCGCTCGCAGCGGCCCATGCAGGCAAAGCAT
>DAHUZD010000076.1 GCA_027306745.1 Acidobacteriaceae bacterium | reverse complement strand
TGTGAGCCGCTGGAGCGAAATGCAAGTCCGTCTGTTGACTCTGGCGCTGCTGCTGGCCGGTCTGGCTCTGTGTTGGAATCTGATCTAAGGAAAGGACACCGGGGATGACAAACGAAGAAAAAAACACCAAGGATGAACTGCTGTCGCGGCTGGAGATTGTGGAAGCCATGCTGCGGGAGGGGCGCAAGAGCACCTCGTACCACGGCTGGGCCTTTGTATTGTGGGGCGTTGCCTTTCTGGTGGCCATCGGCTGGATGACGTGGCTGCCCAACGGGCATCTGGCCTGGGTGGTGACGATGCCGGTCGCGGCAATGATTTCATCCATCTGGAGCAGTCGCGCGCGCGACTGCAACATGAAAACACCCGTGGGTCGCTCGCTGGCCGCGATTTGGATCGCGGTGAGTGCGGCGCTGTTTATGTACATGTTTTCGGTTGGATACAGCGGCCACGCGGAGATGCACACGTTGTGGGCCGCCATGGAAACGCTATTGGGCGTGGCCAATTGTGCCAGCGCCATCACGCTGCGTTGGCGTGTACAGATGGGCGTGGCCATCCTATGGTGGATCGCCGCCGCAGCCTCCTGCTTTGTGCCGGTCGCGCTGGTGATTCCGATTCTTTCCATCGCCACATTGACGGGTCAAGTCGGATTTGGTCTGTATCTGATGTATTGCGAGAGCCGCGATAGAAAGAAGGCAGTGCACTATGCCTGATCTGCCGGAACTCGACCCGGTCATCCACGGCAAGCTGCGGCTGGCCACGCTTTCGCTGCTCTTTGGCGTGGATGCGGCGGAGTTCACCTGGCTGCGCGAAAAGACTGGAGCCACGGACGGCAACCTGAGTGTGCAGTTGCGCACGCTGGAGGAGTCGGGCTACGTGACCTGCGAAAAAAACTTTGCCGTGCGCAAGCCAGTCTCCGTGTACAAAATCACGCCAAAGGGACGCAAGGCGCTGCGCGCCTACGTGCAGGCCATGCACGCACTACTGAAGCTGGCCGATGGGCTGGAGTGAGCCGAGGAATCTGCGGTCGTTTGTACGGAGAAGGAACCGCAGATCCCTCCACTGCGTTCCCTACGGTTCGCTCAGAATGACTCGCTTCTGTTGGCGGCAGAATCGTGGGAAAAGCGCGATGCTACCCTTGAAGCAGGACGCATTTCCGCCAAGGAAACGCCCCGGAGGGATTGGTTCATGTCTGCATCCGCACCTGCCGCAACACTGCGCAAAACCCCGCTCTACGCCCTGCATCGCGCGCTGGGCGCCAAGATGGTGGACTTTGGCGGCTGGGAGATGCCGGTGGAGTACTCCGGTCTGATCGCCGAGCACAAAGCCGTGCGCACGCGCGCCGGTCTGTTTGACGTCAGCCACATGGGCGAGATTCAACTACGCGGGCCGGAGGCGCTCGACGCAGTGCAGCACGTCTCGATGAACGACGCCTCGAAACTAGCCGAAGGGCAGGCGCAATATTCGGCGCTCTTGACGGAGCAGGGCACATTTCTCGACGACATTCTGGTGCATAAGTTGAGCCAGAATGATTATCTGCTGGTGGTCAACGCGGGCACCTGCGCCAAGGACTTTGCCTGGGTGCGGCAGCAGAGCCAGCGCTTCCACTGCCACGTGAGCGACTACAGCGCCTACTATTCGCAACTGGCGATTCAGGGGCCGCAGGCGCTCGCAGTGTTGCAGAAGTTGACCAGCGTGGATTTGGCGGCGATCAAAAATTACTGGTTCACATGGGGCACGGTCTGCGGCGTGGCCAACGTGTTGATCGCGCGCACCGGCTACACCGGCGAGGATGGTTTTGAAATTTATATTCCCGCGGACGAGGCTACCAGCCAGCGCATCTGGAGCGAAGTGCGCGAAGCCGGCAGTGCCGTGGGTCTATTGCCCTGTGGCCTGGGCGCGCGCAACACGCTGCGTTTGGAGGCGGCGATGCCGCTTTACGGCCATGAGATCGACGAGCAGACGAATGTGTTTGAAGTCGGGCTGGAGCGATTCTGCAAGCTGGACAAGCCGGAGTTCCTCGGCCAACAAGCGCTGATCGCTGCACGCGAAGCCGGCAGACCACGGCGCAAGCTGGTGGGGCTGGAGATGACTGGCCGTGGCATCGGGCGCGATGGCTATCGCGTGCTGGACGCAACTGGCCAACCGATCGGCGTGGTCACCAGCGGCTCGCCCGCTCCCTTTTTGCAGAAGAACATCGCGCTGGCCTACGTGCCGGTGGAGCAGAGCGCAGTGGGCACAGCGCTGGCTGTCGAGGTGCGCCAGCAACCGGTGGCAGCGCAGGTGGTGCCGCTGCCGTTCTATCGCCGCAAAAAATAAGAAGATTTTCGGCTTTGGGATCTGAAGCCGTCCCTGCCCAGGGCAGGCTGGCGCGGAGTTTCGCCCATGATTTCCAGAGGCTGTGTCAGGGAATACAATATAGGTGAGCGAACGCACACACCATGGCCTATCCGAACCACTATCGCTATACCCGTGAGCATGAATGGATCGCCATCGACGGCACGACCGG
>DAHUZD010000003.1 GCA_027306745.1 Acidobacteriaceae bacterium | reverse complement strand
GCGTCTTTCATCAAGGCAGGGCGAAGACCTCGGCTACGGGCTTGCAAGTGGAGTACTTCGCAGGCAGTGACCTGAGCCAGACGCCCGCAGCCATCGGCGCAGCGGATTCGATCGACAGCGACTGGGATGCAGCCGCGCCGGTGCCGCAACTGGAGAAATCCAAGAAGCTTTTCAGCGTGCGTTACAGCGGTACCATCGCCGTGCCCGCGCCGGGAGATTACAAATTTCAAGTGGCGCTGCCGGGCTGCTTCCCCTGTGGAGACAGCGAGGTCTACCGCGTCTTCATCGACGGCAAAAAGCTGACGGATCAGTTGCTGACTGGCAATGAGTTTGACCATCCCAAAGGCCAACCCTTCATCTATCACTTTGCCGATACCCAGCCGCACAGCTTCCAGTTGGAGTACACGCATTCCTCGCCGCTGTTTGCCGCGGGGCTGGTTTTCGAATGGCAGCCTCCGGTGGACGCACTGCGGCAAGAGGCCGTGGATGCGGCCAAAAAAGCTGACGTAGTGGTGGCCTTCATGGGACTGTCGCCACGCTTGGAGGGCGAAGAGATGCCGGTGCACATTCCGGGCTTCTCTGGCGGCGACCGCACGGACATTGTTCTGCCGCAGGTGCAACAACAGCTACTCGAAGCATTGGCCGCAACCGGCAAGCCGCTGGTGGTGGTGTTGATGAATGGCTCGGCGCTGGCGGTGAACTGGTCTGCTCAGCACGCCAACGCGATTCTGGAAGCATGGTACCCGGGCGAGAATGGCGGCACGGCTATTGCCGAAACTCTGGCTGGGGAGAACAACCCTGCCGGACGCCTGCCGGTCACCTTCTACAAGTCGATCGATCAGTTGCCGCCGTTCGATGACTACTCGATGGCCAATCGCACCTATCGCTACTTTCACGGCACGCCGCTCTATGGCTTCGGCTATGGGTTGAGCTACTCCAGCTTCACCTATAGCAACTTGAAGCTTTCGACGCAAACCGTGCAGGCGGGTGCGCCGCTTACGGTGGAGGCGGATGTGACGAACACATCCAAAGTCGCAGGCGATGAGGTGGCCGAACTTTATCTGACGCCGCCAGCGTCTCCGGTGAACCCGCTACGCAAGCTGTCTGGATTCAGGCGCGTGCATCTGGCGCCCGGCGAGACGAAGCACCTAACTTTCACGCTGACGCGTCGGGACTTGAGTTTTGTGACCGCCGAGGGTGCGCACAAAGTTCAGGCTGGAAGCTATACCGTTTCCGTGGGCAGCAACCAGCCGGAGCCGAAGGGCGACGGCGTGCAGACAACCTTCCAGATCACAGGCGAGCGTACGCTGCCGCGCTAACTCAGAGTTGCATCGCTTCCACCAAGGGGATGGCTTCGGTCATCCCCGGCTTTTTTGTTGGCATGGTTATAGCGTAGGTGGGGCTTGCGGCGGGTGCTCAAAGTTGATCCGCTCCAGCTCAATGGCTAAAGGGCGATGTTGAATCTGGGTGTGAATCGCGCCGACATATTCCCCGATGATGCCCATAAAAACCAGAAGAATCGAGCTGACAAAGAACAAGCCAATCACCAGCGGAGCTATGCCCAGGGAAAATCTGTTCCAGAAGAGGAGCTTGTAGACCAGGTATGCCAATCCTGTCAGAAAGGAAAGCAGAGCGCCGGCAAATCCGGAAAATGTCATCAGGCGCAGGGGCACCTTGGAATGATTGACGATGCCCAGCATTCCGTAATCGTAGAGCGAGTAGAAGTTGTGGGTGGTCAGGCCCCGCTTGCGTGCGGGCTGGTCGTAGTAGAGTCGCTTGTGGGGCAGGCCAATCTCTGCCAGTATGCCGCGAAAGTACGGATAGGGATCGTTGAAGGCGCGCACGATATCGATCACGCGCCGGTCATACAGCCCAAAGCCGGTGAAGTTCTGGAATGTCTCGATGGACGAGAGGCGGTTCACCAGCCCGTAATAGCGTTTGCGCACCCAGAACATGAGCGGATTTTCTCCGCTGCTGCGCTTGGCGGTGATGACCATGGCGTTGCCTTCTTCCCAACCCTGCACCAAGTCGGGAATCATCTCCGGCGGGTCTTGTAGGTCGGCAACGATCAGAATCACGGCGTCTCCCTGTGCTTGCAGCAGTCCGTGCATGGGAGAGCGAAGATGGCCGAAATTGCGTGCATTCACGATGATTTTAACGTTGGGGTCCACCGCCGCCAGCAGCTTGAGCCGGGCCACGGTCGCGTCCGTGGACGCATTGTCGATGAAGATGTGCTCGTACTTATAACGTCCGATTTTTGTGATGGCGGCGCGGACGCGCGTATACAGTTCAACGACGTTGGCCTCTTCGTTGTAGCAAGGGGTCACGATGCTGAGGGTCTTCATGCCTGCGTGCGCTCCGTGGTGCCGTTTGGCTCTACACTTCTGGATCGAAAGGAGAAATGCTTGTGTCCGAAGAAACTGTACACCACGGTGATGGCTAACGCCAGAGCGCCTGCCGCGTAGGGCGCTCCATGCCGCAGCGGAGTGAGGCGTTCGATGCCCACTACAAAAAATGGCAGCAAAAGCAGGCCGGGTATTGTGCCCATTCCATAGACGAGCAGACAGCGCAGCCACTCCACAAGATAGTTCCCCTGGGTTTTGAAGACGAAAAATTTGTAGCCCAGATAGGCAACGGTGATGCTGATCAAGTTGGACAGCGCCGAAGCCAGCATGTAGCCATAGTGCATGCGCGGTTGCAAGAGCGCCGTGAGCCACGCAAACAATCCATAGCCGAAAGCTGTATTCCATGCGCCGACCAGTAAGTAGCGCAGAAATTGCCGCTGCAAGACGCGGTGTGGCCAAGTCGCGCGCGCAGGTGGCGGGCTGGAGGCACTGGGGGAATCTGTTCGGGCGATGGGGTGATCTTGCATGTGCATTGTGCCAAGAATAGCCGCATACCAGATTAGCCGATCCAGAATGCAGGCAAAAAAACAGGTAAGATGAAAGCGAGAATTGGAACTGCACGCGCAACAAGATGAGCAAGCAAGCCCACATCGCCGTACGTCAGATGCTGGAGGATGCAGCCGCTGTGCTGGGCCGCGCAGCCGCCGACGCGGATCTGCACGTTGCGCTGGCGCAGGCTGCGCAGACAACAGCCCATGCCATGCGCACCGGGCATAAACTGCTGGTGGCTGGCAACGGCGGCAGCGCCGCGGATGCGCAACACCTGGCGGCGGAGTTTGTTTGCCGCTTGTGTGCCGATCGGCCAGCTCTGCGTGCCATTGCATTGACCACGGATTCCTCCGCGCTAACTGCAATTGGCAATGACTACGGATACGACCGCATCTTTGCGCGCCAGGTGGAAGCTTTGGGCCAGCCGGGGGATGTATTTCTCGGGATTTCAACCTCTGGAAACTCGCCCAATATTTTGCGTGCGTTGGAGATGAGCCGCAGCCTGGGCATCACCACGATTGGCCTGAGCGGCGAATCTGGAGGAGCCATGCTTTCGCTTTGTGACTGCATGCTGCGAGTTCCCAGCCGCGAGACCATGCACATTCAGGAAGCCCATCTGGCGCTGGAGCATATCTTCTGTGCGATGGTGGAGCAAATTTGTTTTCCCGCAGATACCGTTGCGGCTTCGCCCACCGTCGCCGCAGGCCGCGGCTAGGCAGGCCAGTGAACTCAACACCCAACCGGCAGATCATTCCGGCCTCTACATCCGCTGCCCACCGCGCCCTGTTTTTAGACCGCGACGGCGTCATCAATGATGAAATCAACTATCTCCACAAGCCAGAGCAGGTGCATTTTGTGCCGGGAATTTTTTCGCTCTGCCGCAGCGCGCAGAGACTGGGCTACAAGCTGATTGTGGTGACGAATCAAGCCGGCATCGCTCGCGGTTACTACACAGAAGAAGATTTCCACGCACTCACGCGCTGGATGGAAGCCGCTTTTGCGCGCGAAGGCGTGCAGTTGGATCGAACCTATTTCTGCCCGCACCATCCCGAGCATGGCGTGGGCGCCTATCGCCGCGAATGCCAGGATCGCAAGCCCAACCCCGGCATGTTGTTGCACGCGGCACAGGATTTTTCGCTCGATTTAGCGCGATCGGTTTTCATCGGCGACCGCTGCACCGATATGGCCGCGGGCCAAGCGGCTGGCGTGGGCACCTTGTTGCTGCTGGAAGGTGTGGAGCGCGGCGATTGCGCCGATGGGCGGAACTATCAGCGCATCGCCACGGTGGATGCGGCGTTGCCGCTGCTGTAAAGTGTGACAGCACGCCGCCCCGGCGGCATTGCCAACCATGCAACCCTTACGCAATGCGGTGGTCGCGTTGGCCCAGCAGATACTTGCCGGACTCGACGAGCCGGAGCGCGTCGTCTCTGCCTGGCCGCTGGCGGTGGGGCAGGCGACGGCGCGGCGCACGCGCGCCGTGAGCTTTCAGGCAGGAACGCTGACCGTGGCGGCACAAGGACGCGAGTGGCAGCAGCAGCTCATCGCCTTGCGCCCAAAAGTGCGCCAGCGCCTGGAGCGCCTAACCGGAGTGGCTGTCACCGATCTACTGTTCTTTGTGGAGACGCGGCGGATTT
>DAHUZD010000423.1 GCA_027306745.1 Acidobacteriaceae bacterium | reverse complement strand
TTCCTGGCGGCGCTGCAGCACCTTGCTTGGATGCTAATTGTCGGCCAAGACTACATGCAATTTTTTTTTGAATTTCTCGTATGGCCGGGAAAATGGCTCTTCTCTCCCAACCAGCATCCGGTGACCACACTTTTTCAGGCACAATGTCATCTCCCTGGCACACTTCGTTATAGTGAATAAGAAAGAATTTTTCATGGAATCCAAAAACATTCTCAATCCTCCCAGCGCACGCAAGCAGCCCACAGCGGTACAAATCCACGGCCACACCTTACAGGATGACTACGCATGGTTGCGCAATAAGGAAAGCACCGAAGTCATCGCGTATCTGGAGGCAGAAAATGCCTACACCGCTTCGGTCATGCAGCCCGCACAGCCCTTGGCCGACACGCTTTACGCTGAGATGCTCAGCCACATCCAGCAAACAGACGTCTCGGTTCCCTACTTCAGACACGGATTTTTTTATTACTCGCGCATCGTGGAAGGCCAGCAGTACTTGCTGTACTGCCGCATTCCAGCGCCTGCCGGTTCCAACGCGGACACCATCCCTCCGCTGCCTCCATCCGAGGGTTTCCCCAACGAGCAGGTGCTCCTTGACGTCAATCAGCTAGCTCTCGGCCAAGCCTTCATGTCTCTAGGTGCCTTCACCGTCTCCGACGACGGCCTCCGCCTGGCCTACACCACAGACAACACCGGCTTTCGCCAATACACCCTCTTCGTCCGCGATCTGCGCAGCGGCATCACCACGCCCGCAATGGCCGAGCGCGTCGGCTCCATCGAATGGGCCGCCGATAACCACACGCTCTTCTACACCATCGAAGACGAAGAGACCAAACGCCAGCATCAGCTCTACCGCTTGGATGTAAGCGCGGAGCCAACGCAGAGCGTGCTGCTTTGCGAAGAGGCTGACGAGCGCTTCAACATCGCCATCAATCGCACGCGTGATGGGGAATATCTTCTGCTGGAAATTTCCAGCCACACCACAAGCGAGATTCGCTTTCTCCCCGCGCACAACCCGCTCGATTCTTTCCAAATTCTGGATGAACGCCGCGACGCAATCGAATACTACGCCGACCATTGCGAGGGCCACTGGTACATTCGAACCAACGATACTGGCAGAAACTTTCGCCTGGTCACCGCCACCGTCGCCGCGTGCAACCGGAATAACTGGCGCGAAATTCTTCCACACCGCGCAGACGTCATGCTGGAAGATGTTGATCTCTTCCGCGGCTTCTTCACCGTCATAGAGCGCGTTCACGGGCTTCCGCACCTGCGCATCGTCGATCGCGCCAGCAACCAACCGCTGCAAGAAATCCCTTTTCCAGAGCCGGCCTATCGCGCCGCAGCAGAAATCAACGCGGAGTTTGACGCAACCACCTATCGCTACAGCTATCAGTCGCTGGTCACTCCAGCCTCTGTCTACCAATATGATGTGGCCGCAGACAAGAGCACGCTGCTCAAGCAGGCCACAGTCCCCGGTGGATTTGACCGTTCCCTCTACACATCCGAACGAATCTTTGCCCCTGCGCACGACGGCCTGTTGGTGCCTGTTTCTCTCGTCTATCGCAAGGACAAATTCACGAGCGGAAAAAATCCACTTTACGTTTACGGTTATGGCTCGTATGGCTACTCATTGCCCATTGGCTTCAACTCCAACCGGCTCAGCCTGCTGGATCGCGGCCTGGTGCTCGCCTACGCGCACATTCGCGGCGGCGGAGAAATGGGCAAACCCTGGCATGATGCCGGACGCCTGCAGAACAAGCAAAATACCTTTTCAGACTTCATCGCCGTCACGGAACATCTACTAGCCCACGGCTATGGTGCACGCAACAAGGTTGCCATCGAGGGCGGCAGCGCGGGTGGCCTGCTGATGGGCGTTGTTGCCAATCAACGCCCCGATCTCTTCCGCGTTGTGCTCTCGCACGTACCGTTTGTTGACGTGATGAACACCATGCTCGATGCCTCCCTGCCGCTCACTGTGCCAGAGTATGAGGAGTGGGGCAATCCCAATGAAAAATCCGCATTCGAGTGGATGCTGGCCTACTCGCCCTATGACAATCTGCGCACGCAGAGCTATCCAGCCATGCTGGTGAAGACTTCTCTGCACGACAGTCAGGTGATGTATTGGGAACCAGCGAAGTATGTCGCCAAACTGCGCACGCTCAAACTGGATGCGAATCTGTTACTGCTGCACACCAACATGGCCGCAGGTCATGGCGGAGCCTCAGGCCGGTACGACTACCTCAAAGAGATCGCCTTCGACTATGCTTTTCTGCTGTGGCAGCTTGGCGTGGAACAGATCGGATAGGAATCCAGCACAAGGCACACTGCACGTCGATTGTGGCTGGAAGCAACTACCTCCAGCCTGAATCCTCACAGTCTATTCTCTGGTTAGGACAGCGTGCGCGCCTTGCGTGCTGCGATAAAGGAACGAACGGAAAGCACAACCAGAATCAGGCAGAGCACAGCCATGGCTGCTTCTTCCCACATCGCCAGTGGACGCAACACAACCTGCCCCCGCAGCATCTTCATTCCGTCGCCCAATGCGCGAATGCCGGGGAATAAAAATCCCAGCAATGCAATAGTGACGGCGATATGCATCACCAACATCCGGCGCTTGCTGTCTTCCGTCCTCGCCAGCAAACCGCAAACCCAAAGTACCGCGCCAAACAGGGCTGGAATCAGCGCTGTCGGTGCGTGGCTTCCCGTCGCAACAAAAAATCCCACGCCCAAAATAATCAGGGCAACGGCAAACAAGATCGTAGTTTTCGCCATAAATTTCTCCTCGCACCTTATTAAAAATTTTTCTGTTCGGCAGCTTTGTCCAGCGCCAGCGCCTCGCAAATTTCCTGCACAATCGCCGGAACACCCTGCGCAACCTGCACGCGCAGCGCCTCCGCAGGCGGCTCCAGCACAGCCATTTGACTGGGCAACAACGCAGCATTCACAGAATGCCCCGTACGCTGACGCAGCCGTTGCTCAATCAACTCTGCTGGTCCATCCAGCCATACATAGCGTACAGCAGCCGTATCGATGCCATCAGTCAGCCGCTGGCGATACTGCTGCTTCAGCGCCGAACAGGCCAGCACCACCGAACTTGCCGCGCCCGTTCCGTTTGTAGCGGTCCATGCGCAAATCTGCCGGTGCAATTCCTCCAGCCAAGGCGCACGGTCGGCATCCGTCAGCGCAATCCCTGCACTCATCTTGGCCCAGTTCTCCGCAGAGTGAAAATCATCCGCATCGGCAAATCCCCATCCTAGGCGCTGGGCCAAGGCGCCCCCCACTGTCGTCTTCCCACTGCCCGACACACCCATCACAATCACGACCATGATCGCCCCATCTCGATCCAATCCACTATTTCCCTGCCTGCACAGCGCCTCGCACGACCTGCAACACCTGCTCAGGTGTCCAGTCGTTCGTCGGATACCAAGCCAGAATCTTCCCGTCCATTCCAACAACCGCCGTGGACAAGGAATGCTGCAACGTCTTGCCCGGCCCCGGAGTCACACCCACACCAAACCACTCCAGCAAGGGCGCGACGTCGCTTGTATCTGGCGCAGCAAACTCCCAGTGCTGAAATTTTTCCTGCGTGTAGCGTCCCGTATACGCCTCGCCATAGCTGCGCAGTACGGCTGGCGTGTCATACTTCGGATCGAAGCTGATGCTGAGTAAGTGCGTCTTCGTGTAGAGCTTCGGCTCGGCCACCAGGCTTGTATCGATCGCTGCAAAGTTACGACTCATCAACGGGCAGTAATTGGAGAGCGGGCAACGCGTATATATAAACGTCAGCAGCAAAACCCTGCCGCGATATTGTTGCAGATGAATCCTTCTCCCACTTTGATTCACCAACGCAAAATCTGGCACTCCATCCCCCGGCTGCGGCATGTGATATTGCACTGCTGGCTTGCGGTTCAACTGCGCTTGTTGCAGAATGTCGATCTCATCCAGCGTAGCTCCGCCAGCATCGTTCAATGCAAGCTGCGCTCGAATCTTGTCCCCGGGATGCATCGCTCCCACGTCCGCTGGATTGGCCAGCGCGTACGTCATCGTCATTGACTCCATTACGCCGGGAATATCCTCATTGGTCATCTCCACGGATCCATGCGTGGCATCCACGGAAACAATCACTCCGCGCACAATGTACCTCTGCGCATGTGCGGATTGCGCACGATTCGTCTGAGTCGCTGGGGTCGCCCGTCTGCATCCCGGCAATCCGGCTGCCGCCACAAGAATCATTCCAGCGGCAATCCATCGCATCACCCTACACCAGCTCATTGCGATTTCCCTCTATGCAACAGCCTATCGTAGTGGAAGCGGTATCGAAGCTCAGCATAAATCTCGCGCGGTGCGTTGTAGTGGAATCCACCAAAGGTCAGGCTGTTATCCAGCAGCACACGATGGTTGGTCACGTTCGTCGCATCCACTGATGCGGTAATGCGCTTGCGCCACGTCTTACCTGCCGACAAACTCAGATTGGTATCGTGCGGCAGATATTGACCCGGATATTGCTCGTTCGGATCGCCATTGTCAAAACCCGAACCGTAATACAAATTGACCGACGCATACGTTTGCGCAGGCAGCTTTGCATCCATGCCCACATTCAGCGTGTTGCGCTGGTCGTGGTCCAGCGGTGTGTAATTGAACCCGGCGTTGCATTGCGGCGCGCTGATCGGAACACAAACCAGTCCCCCCGTAATCGCTCCGCGTTGCTCGGCAAGCTGATTGGAGTAAGCCAAATGCACCTGCCCATAGCGCCACGCTAGCGGAGAATGAATCGTCAGCTCCCAGCCCTGAATCAACGCACCATCGATTGAAATCGGGAAAAATATATTCGACTCGCCCACATTCGAGTGATCCAGAAAGTTATTCGCGCGCGTTTCAAAATTATCCGCATCAAGCAGCCATCCTCGCAGCGGAATCTGCACGCCAAATTGATGCTCCTCATCCCGCTCCCCACGCAGCGGCAGAAATGACGAGTTCGTGCTGTTGGCATATCCCAGCACCGGGCCGGATAATGTCTCCAGTGGCGGCGGCTGGTAGTACCGCCCATAAAATGCCCGGATGACCCAATGAAGCTTTGGCACCTGCACGGATAGCCCAAAGCGCGGATCATTCTCCACCTCTGTAATCGCGGCCACGGATTGCGAAGCGCGCACTCCGGCCAGCACCGTAATCCAGCGGTTCAGCTTGTAATTATCAGAGATATATTCTTCCGTCACGCCTCCGGCGTTGGCTTGCTGCATTTGAAAATTCTGATAGGCGCCATTCGCAAATTTCACGCCAAAGGCATCGTTGTCGTACTGACCAAATCCATACAAACCGGCTTGAATCGTGTGATTCTTGATCTGCGTAGTTAAAGAAGCCTGCGCGCCTGCATAGTTCGATGCGCGATCCGACATGGCCGCAATCGGAGTATCCTGCCCCCCCGGAACATAGTCCGCGCTGTTGTAGTGGTAAAAGGGTGACACCTGCAACAGGGTCGCAGCGCTCAACGTATGTACCCAGGAGAACGCAGCAAATCCATC
>DAHUZD010000420.1 GCA_027306745.1 Acidobacteriaceae bacterium | reverse complement strand
GGCTCTGTACGTGATTCTGGTAGCAGGCCAATACATCATCCTGCGACAACACACCTTCCAGCAATCCTGAGACGGCCCGGTTGACCACCGGCAGCAGTGGCCAGCGGCGAAAGTACGGCAGCGTTTCCTCCAACGCCAGGTCTGGATACAAAACCGGCGTGCGCTCCTCTGGCAGTGCGGCCTCAATCGTCAGCGCGCCACTCTGCGCGGCTTTGGCCGCCTCTTGTGCGGTCAGCATGTACCAGCGATTGCCGCTGCACCGCACCAGCGCAATCTCACCCTTGGCCTTTTTCATGGACTCCACCACGTTGGCGGGAGGCTCTGTACCCAGCAGCACAGGCGCTTCCGTGGCGTGCAGCGCATCCTCAATGCGCAATGAAATTTCCTCGCGCACTTCTTCCATGGACGGTAAGCTCAGACCATCCTGATGCGTCAGCACCTCAAAAATTGGGACAGGCTGCAAGCTCCGCGCCAGCAGGTAGGCCAGCGTGTTGGCCAAAATCACAGGCAGAATGATCGAGTAATTTCCGCTGACCTCCAGCACCATAAATACGCTGGTGAGCGGCGTACGGATGAAGCCGGCAAACAACACGCCCATGCCTACCAAAGCGTAGGAGCCGACCGAGCCTGTCAAATGTGGAAAGAAGATTTTCTCCACACTGCCGACAGCTTCGCCCAGCATGGCTCCAATGAAAAGCGTTGGCGCAAACATGCCGCCGGTCGTACCGCTGGAAAAGGAAAGCGTTGTGGCCAGAATTTTTAGAATCGCCAGCGCCAGCAGAACTTGCCACAGATATTCTCCGTGCATGGCGTGATCGATGACCTCATAGCCTGGCCCCATGACTTGCGGAAAGCCGAAGTAGCCAATCGTGCCAACCAGTAAGCCTGCGATGGCTGGCTGCCAGACGATTGTGCTCTTCGGCAGCGTGCGCAGCCAGGGACGCAGCCATCCCAGCAGGCGCGAAAAAAGTACAGAGGCCAGCCCGCCCGTGATGCCCAGCACGGCGTAGGCCAACAGCTCCCGGTTGTCACGCAGGTTCACGCTGGGAATGTGGAACATTGGCTCCGCTCCCCAGAAGGCACGCGCCACCACCACGCTGGAAACAGCGGCCAGCACAATGGAACCCAGCACGGCTGCGCTCCACGTGCCGATGATCTCTTCAATGACAAACAGAATTGCAGAGATAGGCGCATTGAAGGCCGCAGCCAAGCCTGCCGCCGCACCGACGGGTGCAAACAGGCGCAGCCGCTCCCGCGATAGACGCAGATGGCGGCTGACCACGGAGGCCAGACCTGCGCCAATCTGCAACGACGGATCTTCCGGCCCCAGAGAGTGGCCCGCGCCAATAGCCAACGCCGACGTTAAAAATTTTCCCAACATTGTGCGGAATGAGATGTAGCCGTTGTATATGTAGAGCGCAGCTTTGGTCTGGTTGATGCCGCTGCCGCGTGCATTCGGAAAAAAGTAACGCACCAGCAGCGCAACCAGCAGACCGACCAAGGCTGGTGCATACAACAGCCGCGCCTGCCCCGGGTGTGGCACGGAACCAAGCAGCAAAACCTGCAGCCACTCGATGGAAATACGGAAACAGACAACCATGAGGCCGGAAAGCACGCCGATGAAAATGGAGAGCACTAAAAACAGACCCTCCCCGCGCGCGGGGGCGATCTGTTGAATCTCATTCTCGCTCAGCGCGAGTGGCGTGCTCTTCGTGTCTGCATCCGTCACGGGTGGCGTCATCTCCATTTCGTTGCGGTTACTCCGTCCGGTCCGGCGCAGTGGCCAGTTGCAGTAGCAAAGCGTCGTCGCCGGTGGGTGGGCCGCACAACTTGCTGGTCCAGATTTCCGTTTGATCGATCAGCGATTCCATCTCCTGCTGCATCGGCAGGCTGCTGGTCAGCCGCGCTGCAGAGGGATGCGCAAACTTTTTCCATTCGGGGTCAAGCGATGTCAGCGTGGCTGCTCCCGGCGCAGTCAGCATCTCTGTCATCTGCTGCGCATTGCAGACCGCAAAGCGCTTGTGCGCGATTTCCGCATTTTGCATCAGCCGTTCTGCACGTTCACGAGGCGGCAGGCTGGGTATCGGCTCCAATGCCTGCAACCGTTGCAGCCGGTCCAACGTTGCCTCGGCCGCATTCACCGGCTCTGGCGGATTTTTAGTAGCGCGCGCATGAACTACGTAACGTTCTAACGCGTGTATAGCCGTCGTGTATTCGCCCATCGACTCGGCGACCTTGGCGATGCCGAGCTGTGCCCGCAATGCCTCCGCGCTGTTGGCAGGCGCGCGCCGCAACGTGCGCTGATACGCTGTCAGAGCATCATTCGGATAGCCAGCCTGCTCCAGCAAGTCTGCAATTTGATTCATGGCTGCCGGGTCTTCCAGCGCGTTGCCTTCTGCCGTCAACAATTCGGCCTGCGTCTGTGCGGGCATGTGTTGCGTCAGCAGATAGGCGGCCAGTTCTAGGCGGGCTTCTCGTCTGCGGTAGACTCCCTCTGCATGCCAATCCCCGTTCAACGCTGCACGATAGTAGGCAATCGCCTCGGCAGAATTTTTCTTCTGCGCGGCCAGCCGGGCCAGTTGTAGATTGAGCAGGCCGTCGCCGGGCTTGGCCTCACGCAGCGTGGAGTAATACGCGTAGGCCTCGTCTATGCGTCCGGCAGCGGCCAGCGCCTGCGCCAGAGCCATCTCATAAGTCAGGTTGCCCGATGAAAGCGCAAGCGCTGAGCGAAAATCCTCAACCGCATCGGCCGCATGTCCGGCCACCACGGCTTTTTGTCCACGCTCGTACCAGCGCGCCTCCAGAATCTGACGGTGCACCCGGAAGGAGGAGAAGAAGAAGTACGTTAGAACTGCCAGCGCCAGCGTAATGCCAAACAGGCTCAGCAAAGCCACGGCGTCC
>DAHUZD010000403.1 GCA_027306745.1 Acidobacteriaceae bacterium | reverse complement strand
AAATCGCCGCGACGGCTGCGTACAAATCCTGCGGAATCGCCTGACCCGGCTCCACGGAGCGGAAGAGCGAACGGGCCAGCGGCGGATTTTCAATGATGGGCACACCGGCCCAGCGCGCGGTTTGCTTGATGCGCTCGGCCTGCAAATTGCGCCCTTTGGCCAGCACCTTGGGGGCCTGCCTGGTTTCAAAGTCAAAGGAAAGCGCCACGGCGTAGTGCGTGGGGTTGGTGATGACCACGCTGGCCGCGCGCACATCCGCCTCCTGCTTGCGGCGGCGCATGGCGCGTTGAATGGAGCGGATGCGTCCGCGCACCTGCGGATTGCCTTCGGTCTGCTTGTATTCATCGCGCAAATCTTCACGGCTCATACGCAGCCGCTGCTCCCAACTGCGCCACTCCACCAGATAATCCAAGACCGACCAGCCGAGAAAAATTTCACTGGCCACCACCAGCGTGTGGTCGATGGCGTGCAGCAGCGCGGGAATGCGTGCCAGTGAAAGCACTGGCAGCGCGAAGACATCCTGCTCGATCGAGACCAGACCTGCGATCAACACCAGCGTGGCCGGGATCATGGACTTGGCCAGGCGGGCCGTTGTGCGCAGTGAAAAAATATTGCCGAGATTGGTGACGGGATTCATGCGGCCGATCTGCGGCTGCAAGGCCTCTGCGCTGAATTGCAGGCCGCCCGTCTGCGCCACGCCCACTGCCAGCGCTGTGGCCAGCACCGCGCCCAGCACCATTGCCAGCGGCTGCCACAGCGGCAGGACGCAGCTTGTAATCAGGTCCGCCATGGCGCTGCCAGAGCCGAGACTTAAGTCCGCGCGCGTGCTGAAGAGCAGCACCTGCTCCAGCTCTGCACGCCAGTTGACGGCAAAGGGAACGGCCAACGCGCCCAGGGTCAGCACGCCGGCCAGCGTGGCCAGCGCGCCGGTCAGTTCGCGGCTGCGCACGCCATCGCCCTTTTTGCGGGCTTCCTGTTTACGGTGCGGCGTTGCCTTTTCTGTGCGATCGCCTGCCATGGCGCTCCGTCCGTTGCTGCCGAAAAACCGTTAGTGCTGCACGCCTGCCGCTGCAATCATCTGCATGGCCGCGTTCAACAACGCATCAAAACGAGCCTCAATGTAGCGTGGCCAAATGCCCAACGCTCCAATCAACACGCCATAGCCGACCAGCGACTTGACTGGAAGGCCGACAAACAAGACCGGCAATTGCGGTGCCAAGCGCCCCATCAGCGCCGAGGTCACATCCACCATCACCGTGGCCGCAATCACTGGCGCGGCCAGTTGCACGGCCGACAAAAAAACTCCGCCCATCATCGAAAGCAAAATCGCTGCCGTACGGCCCGGCACCACGGCCATGCCCACCGGCGCAACAACAAATGTGCGCAGCAACGCGGAGAGCATCGTGCGGTCCAGCCCGGCGGAAATAAGCACCAGCAGACCAACCAGCGATAGCAACTGGCCAAGCACTGGCGTCTCCACCGCTGAGTTGGGGTCCAGCACATTGACCAGAGAAAAGCTCATCTGAAAGCCGAGCAGGGTTCCAGCCATGTTGAGCATCTCGGTCAGCAGCTTGAGCGAGAGGCCGAAGATCAGGCTCACGCCCAGTTCCCCGGCCACGGCAGGAAAGCTCAACACCAGATGTGCGCCGTGCAGCGCGGCGATGGGCGCCACCAGCGCCGTGAGCGCCACTGTGAAGCCGACCTTGACCTGCGGAGGAATCGCCTGCGAGGAGAAAATAGGCGCAAAGACCATCAGGCCGCTGAAGCGAATCAGCACCAGCACCACGGCGATCCAATATTGGCTCCAGCCTGTCATAGAAGAAAACCAAAAGAAATTTTGTTTCTTTTTCCTTACCCCAAATACCGGTGCATATCCGTCCACAGTTGCAGCGTGTAGTGCACCAATTGCCGCAAAAACCAGGGCATGCCAATCACCGATCCAATGCCGATCACAGCCAGCCGGGGCACGGCAGTGATCGTCTGCTCCTGCACCGAGGTCAAGGTCTGCACCACGCTGAGCAGCACGCTGACCACGGCGGCCAGAATCAACAACGGCGCGCTCAACAGCATGGCCTCGATCAGCAGATGCCGCGCCAACTCCGTCACTTGATCCGGCCCCATCGCCGCCCTCCGCTTTAAAAGCTCTTCAGCAACGTGCCCGCCAGCAGATTCCAGCCATCCACCATGACGAAGAGCAGAATCTTCAGCGGCGTGGAAATAATGACTGGCGGCAATTGCAACATGCCGATGGAGGTCGTAATCGAAGCCACGACCAGATCAATCAACAGAAATGGAAGAAAGAGCACGGCGCCAATTTGGAAGCCAGCCTTTAACTCCGAAAGCATGTAGGCGGGCACGACGACGCTCATCGGCAGGTCTTCAGGCTTGGCCGGGCGCTGCTGCTGGGCCGCAGAGGCGAAGATGGCCAGATCCTTTTCCCGCGCATAGTGCAGCATGAAATGCTTGGGCGGCTCCACGCCGCGCTCCAAGGCCGTCATGCCTCCGATCTGCCCGGCGCGGAATGGCTCCACCGCCGTCTGATCGACTTGCGTCAGCACGGGCTGCATCAAAAACCAGGTCATCATCAGGCCGAGGGCCATCAAAATTTGATTGCTGGGCGCGGTCTGTGTGCCCAGCGCCTGCCGCAAAAAGTGAAAGACCACCAGCAGACGCACCATCGGCGTCATGGCCAACAGCAGGGCTGGCAGCAGCGTCAGAAACGTCAGCAGAAAGACGATCGTCCACGGCACGGTGCCGTTGCCGGCGATTTGCAGGCCGTTGGCGTTCGGCAACAGGACGGGCCGAGGCGCGGCCGCCAACCAAGCCGCCACCGGAATGGAGACGGATGCGCTCACATCGGCTCCACATGCGAGGCTGTGCGGTTGGCCGGAACGGGCACAATCGCCGTGACACTCTCTGCACCGCAACCGACCAAGTAGCGCTGGCCGTCAATTTCTACCAGCGTGAGCGATTTGCGTCCGCCCAGCGCCAGATTGGTCAGGATTTTTTGCGCCGGACGGGACGCCGCCTGCCGTGCTCGCGCTCCAGAGCCTAAAGCGGCCAGGCGTTGCGCCAGCCGTTCTGCCGCCGCCAGCACCGGAATCTGCGCCGCTGCGGAGCGAATGCGAGTGCGCAATTTGCCAGCCTCCTGCTGCGAACTGCTGGCTGAGACTTCTGCAGAAACTGGGCCAATCGCGCGCGCCGCTGCCGTCCCCTTCGCCGTTGTCTCCGGCGTTGGATTTGTTCCGCTCGCTCCATTGGCCGGGGCATTCCATGTCCACGCGCTCAGCATCGCAACCCTCCTGTCCAGCCTTCCGCCCGCTTCAGATCAACCGCGTCAAGCGCACGGACATCTGCTGCTCCACGGTCTCCATATCCACCCAGGCCAGTTGCACAGTGCCCGCCGACAGGGGGAGATCGTCGCCATTCGGCCACTTCGTTACCACCAGCGAACCCGATTCCAGCGCCAGCAAATCTCGCACGCGAAAGCTAGCCACGGGCAGGCCCACCTGCAAAACCATGGGCAGCCAATCCAGCACCGGCCAATCGGGATATGCGCCCACATGTCCGAAAAACTTGTGTTCATGCGCAGACCCGCCAGCATCGGAACGGGTGACTTCGCCCGCACCCAATTCGCCTGCCAGCGGCTCACCCGGGTCCAGCACACTGGCCATACCGGGCATCTGCATGTGTTGCCTCTCTTCGCTTTCCATCGCGCACCTCCCTGCCGCCGCTCTCTGCGGCGTGGCCTTAGGCCTGAACCAGAAACTCGGTAATGTATATGTCAGCCACCTGCAAGCGCGGATCGCGGGCCGTCAGTGCCTGCTTCAGCAGTTGCTTGAGGTGGTCTTTGCCGCCGGCGGCCAGCAAATCTGCCGACTGCTGCTGGCTGATGACCGTGATGATCGTGTCGCGGGCCAGATCGCGCAGCGCACTGGAATCGCCAGCATCTTGGACTGCGTTTGCGGCTCCACCTTCGCCTTCACTTTTCGGGGTTTCTGCCGGAGCGATAAGGCTCAGCGAAAGACCCACGCGCGCATAGGCATGCCCGCCCGGATCGGCCAGGTTCACCACAAATGGCTCCATCGGCATCTCCACCGTTGTTGGCGGAGCCGGAGTGGCGGGCTTTTCTGCTTTCTTGGCAGACGGAGCTGCATGGGCCGCCGCCGCACCGTGCGCATGTTTGCGCAGATACAGCCTGCCACCCACGCCGATCGCGCCCAGCAGAACCAACGCAGCCGCGCCGATCAAAGTCCAGCGCAGCAGGCCGCCGGAGCCAGAGGCTGGAGTCGGAGCCGGAGCTGCACTTTTCTCCGGG
>DAHUZD010000387.1 GCA_027306745.1 Acidobacteriaceae bacterium | reverse complement strand
CCAGTGCCTCGGCGTACACCGTGCGTCCGTCGAGCGCATCGACGATTGGTTGGAAGTGCACATCCAGGCGGCAGTCGTCGATGGCAGCTCGCAGATGGGTCGTCAGCACCGGATCCGGCCCCGGTCCGGCCAGCCCTGGATGGAACTCCACGTCATGCTGGGGCCCGCCCTTGGCCGCCGCCAGAGCGCACTCCGCCTGGATGATTGTGTTTTGGGCCGTGTTGGCCGGCACATGGTGTGCACGGCCGATGCAGAACTGGATGTGCACTGGCACGCCATCGAGCACGAATGGAGCCGCCAGGACGCTGCGCACGCGCGCCAGGCTGGCGCGTGACGAATCCTGCCCATCGGGCGCCCAGATCGCGAAACGGTCGTCGCCATAACGATAGGCCTGCTGCGGCAGGAGCAGGTTGTTCTGGATGCGCGCTGCAATCTCAACGAGCGCCCGGTCGCCCTCGCCAGCGCCAAATGCATGCAACAAGCTCCGGAAGCGCCGGACGTCCAATAACGTCAGAACGCCGCCGCCGGCATTTGGGTCGGCCTGGCGCCCGATATCGTCCTCCAGGCGCCAGCGATTGGGCAGCGCGGTCAGCCGGTCGTACTGCTGCAGGGTCATCGTGGCATCGGTACGATGAGAGATGCGCTGCACGACCAGCGCGTAGCGGTCGCGTCCCAGCGGCGCCACGCGAATGGTGACCCAGCCACGGGCCACCCCTGAGTAGCCGATGCGGCTCTGCGGCACTTTCTCGCGCACGACTGCGGCGCAAGCCTCGAAGAACACCGACTGGCGAAAGTCAGGATACAGATCGAAAGCGGTCTTCCCGAGCATCTCCGCCGGATCGCGCAAGCCATAGATCGCCGCCATGGCGGCATTGGCGGCCAGATATCGGTATTGGCCGTCGGTGACACAGACGGCCTCGCCCAGCCAGTCCAGCAAGGCGTCCAGCGCATGGCCTCCCACCAGGCCGTCGAACGCTTCCGGAACCGCGGCGAAGGCAGCTTGCGGTGCGCACGTGCCGGGTATGGCAGCGGGATCGGTGGTTGATGGCGGCATGGTAAATGTGCGATTGGCAACTCTTATGATGCGCCGACGTCGTTACCCTTGGCACGTCCGATCTGTATCATTCATGCCTGTAGCGCATCTCCGTGAACGCAGGCGCAGCTGGAAGCGCCGCTCTGCCCCCGGCCGACACTTCTATTCCGTCGCATCGCGCCTCGCCGAAGCACTGCAGGCATAGGCGATGTTTCGAGCGCATGGCGCGCTGCAAAATTTTGCAAAGGCGAGCACTGCATCACGCACTGATGACGACGCGACTGATGGCGGTCGAGCTCCGCTTGGGCGAAAAGCGCGCTGGCCAGCTTCAGGATCTCGATGGCACGGCGCAGTTCCCACGCTTCGCGCTCCAGCGCCTTGAAAAGCCATGCGGCCAGAGGCGCCGCGCTGGCAAGCCGCCACCGCGACAACCCACGAGTGCCGTCATGGATCCCTCCCAACCCGTTCCACCGTCCAGTTCCCTGACCCGGCGTCCGCAGTGGCAGGCGTTGCAGGAGCATGCCCGGGAATTCGGCCGCCGCCACCTGCGCGCGTTGTTTGCTGCCGATCCCGCGCGCGGCGAGCGGCTGCGCGCCGAGGCCGCCGGCTTGTACCTCGATTACTCCAAGCAGCGGGTCAGCGATGAGACGCTGCGCTTGTTGCGGGAGCTGGCCGGCGTTTGCGGCTTGCACGAGCGCATCGAGGCCATGTTCCGCGGCGATCGGATCAACAGCACCGAGGATCGCGCGGTGCTGCACGTGGCCTTGCGTGCCCCGGCCGGCGAAAAAATCCTCGTTGATGGTCATGACGTGGTGCCGGACGTGCATGCAGTTGTCGCCCG
>DAHUZD010000069.1 GCA_027306745.1 Acidobacteriaceae bacterium | reverse complement strand
TATAGACCGGCACGGTGATGTTGAGAATCAAAAAGCCCAAGCCAACGATGGCCGCAACAATGGCCGGAGTGACGCGGCCAGAGACCTGTAGATAGCTTTTGCAACTGGGGCAGCGGTAAAAGCCGCGCAGCCCGGCCCGGAAGTAGGCCGTCCAAGGGTTTTGCGGTGCGGTGCAAACGGAGCAACTGAACTTCATCTGTACGCCGTATGTTGAAGAAGAAAACATCAGGTACTATTGTGCTCCAAAACCGGCGGGTTGTGCAGGGGGTGATTGCGGCGGCATCCGGCTAGACAACCCGTGTGCAAGCGTGCGGTTGGTTCCACGCCGGGCCAGCCGTTACAATAACCCCTTGATCCCAAGGCGTGATGTGAGAGGAAGACGATCATGGCAGGTTCGACAATGGCCGGCACTCCGGCGTTAAAAGATGTTTATCAGCAATTGAAGCTCCGCATGGACAAGGCCGTGGAAGATTTCCGGCTGAGCCTTTCGTCCACGCGCACGGGCCGCGCTTCCGTGCACATGCTGGAGCAGGTGAAGGTGCAGGCCTACGGCGCAGAGATGCCTATCAACCAGGTGGCGCAGATCAGCGCGCCAGAGCCGCAGATGCTGCTGGTGCAGCCGTTTGACCCCAGTCTGATTGGCGAAATTGAAAAGGCCCTGCGCGCCAGCCAGCAAGGCTTCAATCCGCAGAATGACGGCAAAGTGGTGCGCGTGCCCGTTCCACCGATGAGCGAGGAGCGGCGGCGCGAGGTGGTCAAGCAGTTGAACAAGGTGCTGGAGGATCACCGCACTGGCGTTCGCAACATTCGCCGCGACGGCAATGATCTGATCAAAAAAGCGGCCAAGGAAAAGAAAATTTCCGAGGATGAAGAGAAGCGCGCTCTCGACGAGATGCAGAAGTTGACCGATGCCGAGATCAAGCGCATGGAAGAGCTGTGCAAGGCCAAGGAAAAAGATGTCATGCAGGTCTGAGGCGTAACGGAGCTTTCCGGCAAAGGCCGTCCGCGTGCGCGGGCGGCCTTTTTTGCAGCGTGCCGAGTGGGCATAAAATCAAAGCATGGCCTCCAGCGATTCAACGCAAGGCTTGCGTGTGGTGCATTCGCTTTGCACCCATGATTGCCCGGATACCTGCCGTGTGCGCGTCCATGTGGATGCGGCGGGGCGAGCTGTGCGTATCCAAGGCGACCCCGACCATCCAGTCACGCAAGGCTTTCTCTGCGGCAAGGTGGCGAAGTATCTCGACCGGGTGTATTCGCCGGAGCGATTGTTGTACCCGATGCGTCGGCGCAAGGGCGTGGCCAAAGGGCCGCAGCCGGGCGGCCAGTCGATGCAGGCCTTTGAGCGCATCGGCTGGGACGAGGCGCTGGAGACGATCGCCGCGCGCATCCGGCAAATCAGTGATGCACATGGGCCAGAGTCGATCCTGCCTTACTCCTACGCAGGCACGACGGGCGTGTTGAATTATGGTTCGATGGATCGGCGATTTTTTCACCGGCTGGGAGCCTCCACGCTGGCGCGCACGATCTGTTCCACCACAGGCGGCGAGGCACTGCTCTCCGTATACGGCATCAAGCTGGGCGTCGACCCAGAGGATTTTCCCCACGCACAACTCATTCTGGCCTGGGGCGCGAACGTCCATGGCAACAACATTCATCTCTGGCCTTTCATCGAGCAGGCGCGGCGCAACGGAGCCAAGCTGATCGTCATTGACCCTTATGCCACGCGCACGGCCCAGGCCGCCGACGAGCATCTGGCCATCCGGCCCGGAACGGACACGGCGCTGGCTTTGGGGATGATGCACCTGCTGATCGCCGAGAATCGATATGACGCGGAGTACGTTGCCCGCTGTACGCATGGCTTTGCCGCGCTGCGGGAGCGGGCAGCGGAGTACACACCGCAGCGCGTGGCGGAGTGGACGGGTCTGCCCGCGGAGACGATCGTGCGCCTGGCGCGAGAGTATGCAGCCGCCAAGCCGGCGGTGATCCGGCTCAATTATGGCGTGCAGCGAGCGCAAAATGGCGGAGCCGCCGTGCGCGCGGTGGCCATGCTGCCGTGCCTGACTGGCGCATGGCGGCATCGGGGTGGCGGCTTGCAGCTTTCCACCAGCGGAGCCTTTCCCTTCAACCGAGCGGCGCTGGAGCGCCCTGACCTGGCGACGGCCAGCCCGATTGGGCGGCTGGGGCGCGAAGTGAATATGGTGCAACTGGGCCATGCGCTGAATGAACTCACGGATCCGCCGGTGCACGCGCTTTTTGTCTACAACTCCAACCCGGCGGTTGTCGCGCCCAATCAAAATGCGGTGTTGCGCGGACTGCGGCGAGGGGACCTCTTCACTGTGGTGCATGAGCAATTCCTGACCGAGACGGCTGAGTATGCGGACATCGTGCTGCCCGCGACCACATTTCTGGAGCACATGGACTTTCAGGGTGCCTACGGCCATTACTACCTGCAACTGGCGCAGCCCGCGATCACCCCGCTCGGCGAGGCGCGGCCCAATGTCTGGTTTTTTGCACAATTGGCCCAGCGCATGGGCTTTGCTGAAGACTGCTTTCGTGACACGGAAGAGTTGATGCTCGGGCAGGCGCTCCAGACAGATAATCCATTGTTTTGCGGCGTGACGCCAGAGCGGTTGCAGTCCGAAGAGTGCATTCGCATCCAGCCGGTGGCGCAACGGCCCGGCGCGGGCGCGCTGCCCTTTTCCTCGCCGGAGTGGTTCCAGACGCCGAGTGGCAAGGCCGAGTTTTTCTCTGAAGCCTTGGCCGCGCAGGGTTTGGATCCGCTGCCGGGCTACGTGTCAGCCACAGAATCCCGGCAGGCAGAACTGGCCCGCGTCTACCCGCTGGAGATGCTGGCCCGCAAGGCAGACAACTACATGAACTCCACCTTTGCCAACTTGGCCGGACATCAGGCGATGGAGGCCGGGCACGCGAATCGATTGGAGATGCACGCAAGTGACGCAGAGCCGCGCGGCATCCGCGATGGCGATGCTGTGGAGGTGTGGAATGCGCGCGGAAAAATCCATCTGTGCGCCAAAGTGAATGGCCGTGTGCCTGCCGGGGTGGTCGCCTGTCGTCTGGCGTGGAACCATTCCATGGCAGATGGCCAGGGCGTCAACGTGCTCACCCGCGAGGCTGGGGCCGACTTTGGCGGCGGCGCGACGGTTTCCTCCACGCTGGTGGAGGTGCGCCGGGCCGGGGAATTGA
>DAHUZD010000354.1 GCA_027306745.1 Acidobacteriaceae bacterium | reverse complement strand
GCGCGCTCCCTGGCCGCAGGTGGATGCTGCGCTGGCCGCTGAAGACGAGATCGAAGTGCCAGTGCAGGTCAATGGCAAGCTGCGCGCCGTGGTCACCGTGCCCGTGGGTAGTGGCGAGGATGTCTTGCGCTCGGCTGCCTTGGCACAGGAGAAGATTCAAATGATTCTGGTGGACAAGCAGATCGTGAAGGCGATTGTGGTGCCGGGCAAGCTGGTGAATTTCGTGGTGAAGTAAAAAAATCAGCAGGGACGTTTTTGTTTTTTCAGTGGGTGCTCCAGGTCTCGATTTTGAAACCTGGGATGTAGAGCCAATATCCGTGATGATCGGGGGTCCACAAGCATTCGATGCCCCTTCCATATCAATAACCAGCCGCGAAGGTGGGATTGACATAACAACACAACCTGAAATGCCACCCATGTCGCCATCGCAGAAAACAATTCGGGGCACGCAATCCTTTGTCGGTACCATGTCTCGCTGCTGGCACAGGCCTTCGCTGCTGGCGCTGGAGTTGCTGTGGCGCTGGGCGCTGGGCATTCCCACGCTATTGGTGCTGCTGCATGAGGGCTGGCGCATCTACCACTCTGTTCCACTGGAGCCAACCGGCATCGAACATTTTTCTCTGCTGGACCCGGTGACCGCGGCGCAGATTCTTTCCGCCATTGTGGACGCTCTGCTGCCACCGGTGCGTGCCGTGGCCGTGTGGTTTTTGCCGGTCTTTGCCGTGGCTTGGGCCGCGGCCTCCAGCCTGGGCCGCGTGGCCGTGCTTCGCCGCTATGATGCCCGCCTGCACCGTGCGCCCTTGCGCGTGGCTGCGCTGCAATGGCTGCGCGTGCTCGCCCTGGGCGGCAGCATCGCCCTCTGGTGGATCAGCCTGCGGCATGTGGCGCAGGCTTCGCTCGGCGGGCCGCAGCCGAATCTGGTCGGCTATTTCGCCAAGGCCATCTTTCTTTCCCTGGGCTTTTTCGTGTTGTGGGCCGTGGGCAGTTGGGTCTTCAGCATCGCGCCGCTGCTGGTGTTGCTGGAAAACAAAAGCGTCTTCGCAGCTCTGGGGCTGGCGATAGGGCCATCGACTTGGCTGGGCGCTGCCTATGGACGCGAACAGTTGCGCGGGCTGCGCAGCAGGCTGGTGGAGATCAACCTGGTAATGGGCATCGTCAAGCTCTGTCTGGTCGTGCTGGCCATGGTGTTTTCTGCGGTGTTGGTGCCTTTTCAAGACGAGCTGACCCCGGCGATGTTTTACATCTGGTGGGTCTTCATCGGCATCTTGTACCTGGCCGCTTCGGACTTCTTCCAGGTCGTGCGCTTGGCTGCGTTTTTAGACCTGTGGCGCGCCTTGCAACAGCCGGAGCCTTAGGCAAACCGCAACCAGTACGCACAATTTTCGTCCCCTGCATCCAGTACACTGGAGAGGTATCCCAGCAACTGCCATGCAGAAGGAACGGCCCGTGCACTCTTCCAAAACCGCATTGAATCCCTCCCCATCGCAGCCCGCTGCGCAGGCCTCCACCATCGTCATTCTCGACTTCGGCTCGCAATACACGCAACTCATTGCGCGGCGGATTCGCGAGCAGAATGTTTTCTCCATCGTGCTGCCCTGCACGGTACCGCTGGAGCAGATCACGGCGGCCAATCCGGCAGGCATCATTCTCTCGGGTGGGCCGTGCTCGGTGTATGACGCTGATGCTCCAGCGGCGGATGCGCGCGTGCTGGCGTTGGGCAAGCCCATCCTGGGCATCTGCTATGGTCTGCAATTCATCACGCATCATCTGGGCGGAAAAGTCAGCTCGGCCGCGCGGAGGGAGTATGGCCACGCCGAGGTAAAGATTGTCGCCGAAACGCCTTTGCTCTCCGGCCTGGCCAAGCATCAGCCTGTTTGGATGTCCCACGGCGACGAAGCGCTGGAGTTGCCGCCGGGCTTTGTCTTAACAGCCAAAACGGACAACGCCGTGGCCGGCATTGCCGATGAAAATCGCCGCATCTGGGCGGTACAGTTTCACCCAGAAGTGCACCACACGCGCCAAGGCACAGACCTGCTGCGCAATTTTCTCTTTCGCATCTGCGGCGTCGCTGCGGACTGGACGCCAGAGCACTTCATTCAAACCACAGTCGAGCGCATCCGCCAGCAGGTGGGCACCGGCCGCGCCATCTGTGCGCTTTCTGGCGGCGTGGACTCTTCCGTGGCTGCCGTGCTGGTGCATCGTGCCATCGGCGACCGGCTCACCTGCGTCTTTGTGGACAACGGCGTGCTGCGCAAAAACGAATTCCAAAAGGTGCAGGAGAATCTGCGTGGGCATCTGGGGCTAAATCTGGTCGCCGTCGATGCGCGCGAACGCTTCTTGTCGCGGCTGGCCGGTGTGACGGATCCTGAGGCCAAGCGCAAAATCATCGGGCGCGAGTTTATCGCTGTCTTTGACGACGAGGCGCAGCGCATCGCAGAACATTCAGGCACGGTGGACTGGCTGGTGCAGGGAACGTTGTATCCCGATGTGATCGAGTCATCGTCCGTGAAGGGGCCGTCGCAGACCATCAAGAGCCACCACAACGTAGGCGGCCTGCCGGAGACGATGCAGTTGAAGTTGATCGAGCCGTTGCGCGATCTATTCAAAGACGAGGTGCGCCGCATGGGCCGCGACCTGGGCATGCCAGAGGAGATCCTCCAGCGCCAACCGTTCCCAGGGCCGGGCTTGGCCGTGCGCATCTTGGGCGAGGTAACGGCCAGCCGCGTGGCCCTGCTGCAAGAGGCCGACGCGATCGTGGTCGAAGAGATCAAATCCGCCGGGCTATATACAAAAATCTGGCAATCCTTTGCCGTTCTGTTGCCGGTGCAAAGCGTGGGCGTCATGGGCGATCAGCGCACCTACGCAGCCACCTGCGCCGTGCGTGCGGTCCATTCTGAGGACGGTATGACCGCCGACTGGACGCCGCTGCCCTATGACGTGTTGCAGCGCATCTCCAGTCGCATCGTCAATGAAGTGCGCGGTATCAACCGTGTTGTGTACGACATCACATCCAAACCCCCGGGCACGATTGAGTGGGAATAGCCGTGCGCCCGGGCTGCGCCCGTTAAATGCCGTCTTTAGGCGCAGCAATGTTGCTGGCAGGCGAAGATTTTTTGGTTGGATTCTGCAGAAGTGGATGTACACTTTGGAAATCACTGGATGCACAAGATACGATGTGCTGGGCCAGAACGCGAAGGATCAAAACAATAACCGCGTTGGGATCCATGCACGAATATAGTTAGGCAATCCAGATTTTTGTCAATTTCTGAAAGAATTCTGCTACCATGACCGAAAATGAGATGGAAGGGAATGGCCGGCTCAACCCGGCTGCTCCCACGCAACCAGCCGACCCAATTGAGTTGCGCACGGCAGTGCGGTTTCCCGTCAAACTGCCTGTGCAGATTCGAGTTGGTCAAGGTGAAGAGACGGCGGAGACGATCAATATTTCCGCCAATGGCATGTTGTTTTCTTTCGAGCGCTCTTTGGACAAGGGCAGCCCGATTGAGTTTGATTTGAAGCTCCCCGCGGGCGCCTTGGGCATGGAAAAGGATGTCGTCGTGCACTGCGTTGGGCGTGTGGTACGTTGCTATCGGAAAAGTGAATCAGACGCGGAGATCGCCGCGGTTATTGATGAGTACCAGATGCTGTACTGAGGCGATATGGCCATAGAGATTCCGCAAAACTCCACC
>DAHUZD010000065.1 GCA_027306745.1 Acidobacteriaceae bacterium | reverse complement strand
TTCAGGGCATTCAATGGAAGTTGGCGGATATGGCCACCGAACTCGACGCAGCGCGTCTGCTGACGTTGCGCGCGGCGCAGATGAAAGACGCTGGCCGCAAGACCACGCGCGAGTCGTCCATGGCCAAGCTGTTTGCCGCAGAGGCTGCCGTGCGCATCTGCAATGAATGTGTGCAGATCCACGGCGGCTATGGATTCATTAAGGATTATCCGGCGGAACGGTATTATCGGGACGTGAAGCTGTGCACCATCGGCGAAGGCACCAGCGAGATTCAACGCATGGTGATTGCCCGCGAGCTGCTGGATGAGTCCTCGGAAAATCACCGGCACTGAAAATGTTATAGATAGACGAAGACAGGGCCATCGGCCTGTGTTGGATGGCAACCAAATTCGCGGCCGTGCGTCCAAAAGGCAGAGCGGATTTTTTTTGCAGGCAGGTGCTTCGAAAGTCAATTGCTTTGCACAGAGAAAGTCCGTATTGTCGCTGGGGGACTTGGCCCGGCCCCGCCGTTGGGGCTGGCCGGTTTGCAGCAGACGGCAGGCAGCCGATAGCCATGCGATGAGGTGAAGAGTGGCGGAGTTTCGAATCGATCATTTGGGCATTGCCGTGCGCGATTTAGACAAGGCGCGCATGTTTTATGAGTTGTTGGGCATGCAGGTGGGGCCAAGCGAGGCTATTCCGCACGAGCAGGTGCGCGTGGCCATGATTCATGCGGGCGAGAGCCGAATCGAACTGCTGGAGCCGATGGGCGAAGATTCCGTGGTGGGCCGCTTTCTTGACCGGCGCGGGGAGGGCCTGCATCATGTGGCGCTGCAAGTGGACGATATAGCCGATGTGTTTGCAGAAATGAAGGCGGCTGGAATGCGCCTGGTTTCCGATGAGTTGAACATTGGAGCAGGCGGGCAGTTGTATTTTTTTGTGCATCCATCGAGTACGGGCGGTGTTCTGATGGAGATATGCCAGAGTGCAGAGGTGGTGGCATGAGACTTTTAGCATTGGATACTGCGGGCGCGACGGGCAGCGTGGCCTTGGCGCAGAGTGATGCCGATGGTTCGCTGGCTTTGCTGAACAGTGCATTTTTGCCGGGGCGGGAGTTTTCCATGCGACTGATTCCGGCCATTGCGGAGATGCTTCAGGAAAATCACTTGGCGCTGGCGGATCTGGATGCCTTCGCCGTGGTGAATGGTCCAGGTTCCTTCACCGGATTGCGCGTGGGCCTAAGCGCGGTGAAGGGCATGGCCGAGGCGCTGGACAAGCCGGTGCTGGCGCTTTCGCGTCTTGCGGTGATGGCCGCTGCCGCCGTGGAGTGCGCGCCCGATGCGCGGCAGGTGTATAGCGTGCTCGATGCCGGGCGCGGAGAGTTTTATTTGGGGATCTACCGCCACGCGGGATGGGAATGCATCTCCGAGTCGCTGGAAACGGCGGCCACTCTGCGCGCTGCGTTGGCCGGGGTTAGCAGTAACGACGGTTGCATCATTGCAGAAAAATCCGCGGCGACGGCTTTGGCGGAGTTGCAGGGCGCTGCGGTGGTTGAGTCCACGCTGGAGCCGATGCTGGCCCTGGCTGCGCGCTGCTGGCGTGAGGAGCGCTTTGCTGACGTGGCCACGCTGGATGCGAATTACCTGCGCCGCTCTGATGCAGAGTTGTTTGCCCATGCGCACACGCACCAGCTTGTGCCCGCGTTGGGGTAGGCGATGACCGATCTGCCTGCGTCGGCTGCGGGTGTGCGTCTGGGCACGCTTGCGGACTTGGATGCAATTTTCGCCTTGCAGCAGTCTGCGCCAGAGTGCGCGCAGTGGCCGCGCGCTACCTATGCGGCGATTCTGACGGCTGCTCCAGAGGTCAATCCACAACGCAGAATTTTTTGTGTGCAGCGCGGCGAGCATGTGGCTGGCTTTGCAGTTGCATCGCTGCTGCGTGCAGCGCACACAGGGGCATGCGAGCTGGAAAATATGGCGGTCGCCCCGGCAGGCCGGCGGCTGGGAGTGGGTAGAATGCTGGTGACCGCAGTGTTGACATGGAGCCAGCAGCAGCGGGCAGAGAGCGTGCATCTGGAGGTGCGCGCGGCCAACGGGGCTGCGGTTCAGCTTTACGAGCGGCTGGGTTTTGTGGCCCTTGGACGGCGGCCAGCCTATTACAGCCATCCGGTAGATGACGCCGTGCAAATGACATGGATAGCCGACGGCGGAGGAGCAGCTTCCTGTTGAAAATTTGCGCTTGCCCGGCGATGCCGCCAGTGGTACTGTGGCCTCCAGTCCAATACCGGAGGTGCTTTTGCGGATGGAAATCTCATTGCATCAGGACTTCAGGGCCCTCTACGACGACCCGCGCCGCATGGCCGAGGAACATCACATTTACGCTGCGCAACTGGATGCCATTCTTGCCAAACCCTATCCAACGGAAGATGACCGGCTGGAAGCGGTGCGCCTGAAAAAGATGAAGTTGCGCGTCAAAGATCGCATGATGGCCGTGGGGCGCAATGCCAGCCCGCCGCCGTATGTGGCGTAAATCAACCGCAGTGCCAGCGCGTGCTGGGAGCCGTGTCCGTATAATCACAAGTACGCATGGTACGTGACGGATATTTTTACGGCTTGAGTCTGGCTGCAGTGGCAGCACTGGTCTGGGTGCTGACGCACTCGCTCATTTTTTGCGTGCTGCCACTGCTGCTGGCCGCATTTTTTCTCTGGTTCTTCCGCGATCCAGAGCGCAGGGTTCCCGATGGGCCAGGGGTCGTGGTTTCGCCTGCCGATGGCAAGGTGACCGCCATTCGATCTGTTGTGGCTAATGGCGAACCGTTGCACCACATCAGCATTTTTCTCAACGTCTTCAATGTGCATGTGAACCGCACGCCCATTGCCGGAACGATCCAGAGCGTGCAGTACAAAAAAGGCGCATTTTTGAATGCGATGAATCCTGCCTCAGCAGAACAAAATGAACAAAACCGCGTGGAGGTTCTGGGCGAAGATGGCGTCACGGTTGCCTTTACGCAGATCGCCGGTCTGCTGGCGCGGCGTATCGTTTGCAATGGCAAGGCGGGCGACCGCGTGGCGCGCGGAGAGCGCATTGGGCTGATTAAGTTTGGTTCGCGCGTGGATGTGTTTTTGCCGGCGGAGGGTGCGCTGAAGATCGCGGTGGGAGACCATGTGCATGGCGGCGCATCCGTGCTGGCCACGTTGCCGCAGAGTCGCGGTTTGGGCGCAGCCGCAGCGGCTGCTCAGATGAGGAGCACGGCCGAATGAGCCGCGTGTCCATGCGGCGGCACCGGCCCGCACGGCGCGGCATGTTTATACTGCCTTCGCTGTTTACCGCGGGTAACATCGCCATTGGCTACTATGCCATCGCGCAAAGCATGTTGGGTTCTGCGCTGGAGCCGCACCACTTTGACTATGCGGCGCTGGCCATTGGTGCGGCCATTCCTTTCGACGCAATCGACGGACGTATCGCGCGCATGACCAACACCACCAGCGATTTTGGCCGTGAGCTGGACTCGCTGGCCGACGTGATCACCTTTGGCGTTGCACCCAGCATTCTGGCCTATACATGGGGATTTCGCATGTTGCCGGTCACGATGGATCCCCTGCTGCGCGAGAAGTTGATCCGTGTGGGCGCGCTGGTCTGCTTCCTTTATTTGATCTGCGGAGCTTGCCGCCTGGCGCGCTTCAACATCAGCTCCGATGCAACGCCGAAGAATCCGGGACGCCCCGACAGAAAGTATTTTGTCGGAATGCCGATTCCTGCGGCGGCGGGAGCGAGTGCGG
>DAHUZD010000318.1 GCA_027306745.1 Acidobacteriaceae bacterium | reverse complement strand
GCCGTGCCCGGCACGCCGTGGGCCTGCAGGGTACGGTCTCCGTCCTGCTCAGCAATGACCGCACGCTACGCCGCCTGAACCGCGATTATCGCGGCAAGGACAAGCCCACCGACGTACTCTCATTTCCCGCTGCGGACTTTTCCGTCCAGTCGGCACGCGCGTCAGCTTTAGCAGCGCGCCGCCACGCAGGTGACCTCGCTCTGTCACTGGACACCGCCGCGCGCCAGGCCCGCGCACTCGGCCATCCGCTGGCCACCGAGGTGCGCATTCTGCTGCTGCACGGCCTGCTGCATCTGGCCGGCTACGACCACGAAACCGACCGTGGAGAAATGGCTGCGCGCGAGGAGCAATTGCGCCGACGCTTCCGCCTGCCCACCGCGCTGATCGCCCGCACCCACGGCTAGGCTAGTCGGCTCGGTCTAGGCTAGTCGGCTCGCCAGGGCTGCAAGTTGTCGGCATGAACTGTCCTTCTACCGGATGGCTCACCCATGGCAGCGCGATCATTCCGTCCTTCAATCTTGCACGGGTGCCCTACCCTTCGCGTTTTGGCGAAGGGTGGGAAGGCTATGTTATCGCTCAAGGGACTATGGCTCGGTGTCGCAGACCAGTGTAAGACGGCGGGGTTGTGCTGTGGTGCGAGAGGATTCCAAACGCAGATGGGCCAGCGTGGGGATGCGCCAGTCGGCGGCGGTGAGCGTCTCCGGAGCGTGCGTGGTGAGCACGGCCAGCACCGGGCAGCCAGCCGCCTTACCCGCGGCCACGCCTGCCGGAGCATCCTCAATCACCAGGCAATCCTGCGGTTGCAGGCCCAACAGGGCGGCACCGCGCAGGTAAGGTTCTGGATGCGGCTTGCCGTTGGCGACCATCTCCGAAGTGATAAAGCGGGCGGGCGGCGTGATGCCGACGCAGGCCAAGCGACTTTCCGCCAGCCGCGTCGTGGCGCTGGTGACGATCGTCCAAGCGTCGGCAGGCAAGGAGCGCAGCAGGTCCAGAACCCCAGGCAGCAGCGAGATGCCCTCGGTGTCGTCGATTTCAATTTGTTCGATGATGCGCAGTTCCGCTTCGGCGTCAGCGTTGGGCATCAGGTGCTTCACGGTATCCAAGGCGCGTTTGCCGTGCGCAATCTTCACGGCTAGCGCCGGGTCCAGGCCGCGCATTTCTGCAAACTTGCGCCAGCTCCGCTCGACAGAGCCGAGGGAACTCATCAATACGCCATCCATGTCAAAGAGCAATCCGCCCGCTTCCAAATGCATTGTTTGCGTCACCGTCAATGTGATTCTCCAAAGGAAAGTGCGAAGTCGCGAGCAGCATGCAGCAGCGTGCTAACCGTCTCCGGCGAGCCGGATTCGCAGTAAAGACGCAGCAGCGGCTCCGTGCCCGAGGCACGGAAGAGAAGCCAGGTCTGCGCGGGGTTTGGCTGCGTGGCCGCCGCAGGATTATTGAGGAACAGCAACACGCCATCCGTGGTCTCGATGCGCTCAACGGCCATGCCGGAAAACTCGGCAAGGCCAGCGTGCAGGTGGGCCATCGCCGCTTGCTTGGCGGCCTCAGGCAGATGCAAATCGATGCGGTCGTAAAAGTGCGCGCCATATTCACGCTGCAAATCCGCAACGAGTTCGCCCAGCGTCTTCTGCTCATCAGCCATCACGTTGGCCAGCAGCAGGGAGTTCAGCAGTCCGTCACGCTCCGGCAGATGACGCGCGATGCCGATGCCGCCCGACTCCTCGCCGCCAATCAAAATATTGCCGTCGAGCATAAGATCGCAGATGTATTTGAAGCCGACGCCCACCTGATGCAGTTTGCGCCCGTGCTGGGCACAGATGCGGTCGGCCATGCGCGTCACATTCAGGGAGCGAACCACATCGCCCGGCCATGGTTTGCGCTGGAGCAGCCAGCGCAGCAGAATGCAGAAGATTTTGTGCGAGTCGACAAAGTTGCCGTGCTCATCGACTGCGCCGATGCGGTCTGCGTCGCCGTCGGTAATCCATCCTGCGGAGCAGCGCTCGGCAACCACAGCCTGTTGTGCAGCGCGCGTGTGCGGTGGAATTGGTTCCGGGTGCAGCCCGCCGAAGAGCGGATCTGGCTCACTGTGGATTTGCGCAAAGGCGATGCCAGCCTGAGTGAAAATGTCTGCCAGAATGCCTGCGCCCGCGCCATGCAGGCTGTCGATCAAAAAGCGGTGGCCGCTGCGCGCAATGGCGTCCACGTCGGCAAAGCGCGTGATGGCCTCCACATACGGAGGACAAAAGTCCACAGACGTAATGGATGCAGGCACGGCGGAGGCGGGCAGCGGACGATGCAGGCGGGCTTCAATTTCCGCAATAATCTTTGGACGGCCCGAACCACCATAGCTGGCCTTGTATTTGACGCCATTCCACTGGCTGGGATTGTGGCTGGATGTGATCATGACGCCGCCCGCTGCGCCACGCGCGCGCACCGCGTAGGAGAGTGCGGGCGTCGGTGTGATGCGATCCGCCAGGAAGACAGGAATACCTGCGCTGGCGGCCACCTCGGCTACAGCGCGCGCAAAACGTGCGGAGCCGAAGCGCGTGTCGTAGCCAATGCAGAGGCCGCGCTGTGGCTCCTCGCGCTCCAGAACATAGTTGGCAATCGCCGTGGCAACGATGCGCACATTGGCGAAGGTGAAGTCGTCGGCGATGACGGCGCGCCAGCCATCCGTACCAAAGTGAATCGAAGATTCCTGAGTGGGCTTGTCTTGAGTCATGCGTTGGGCGGACGCTCTGCCGCTAGAGAAGTTCTTCCTTTTGTGTTTGCTGAATCTGGCGCACCAGCTTGCCTACATCCTGGCAGCGTTCGCGCGTGGTCACCATCAGCACATCGCCGGCATCCACAACCACCAGGTCTTCCACGCCAACCAGTGCAACGTGCTTTCCCGGAGCAAAGGCGTAATTGCCTGCCGACTCCAGCAGACTTGCACCCTCGGCTTCGATCACATTGCTGTCCTGGCAGACGTGCTGCGCTGTGGCGATGCGGTGCTCGTACAGCGCGTTCCAAGAGCCGAGATCGTTCCAGCCAAACTCTGCAGGCAGGCAATGGATGTTGGCATGGTGCTCGCCCTTCGCACTGCGTGGTTCCAACAATGCGTAGTCGATACTGATGTTTTCACACCGAGGATAGAGGGCTGCAAATTTGGCTGCGAACTGTGGCGTACCGTGGCTGGCGGCGATCTCTTCCAGATAGGGAGCTGTCTCGGGCAGGTGCTCGCGCACAGCATCAGCCAGCGTACGCGCCGACCAGAGGAAGATGCCGCTGTTCCAAAAATAATTGCCTGCGCTGACAAATTCCTCGGCGCGTGCGCGGTTGGGCTTTTCCGTAAAGCGGCGCACGCGCAGCACGCCGTCCGCCAAGCACTCCCCGGTTTCGATGTATCCGTAGCCGGTTTCCGGGTTTGTGGGCTGGATGCCCAGCACCACGATGGCTCCCGGCTGCGCAGCCAGCGTGCAACCCTGCCGCAGAAGTGCATGCAGGCGGTCCGCATCGCCAACAACGTGGTCAGCGGGGAAGATGCCGAGAATCGCATTGGGCGCGGTGCGTTCGAGCAGGAATGCAGCCAAGCCCGCGGCGGGCGCGGTGTTGCGCGCGGCGGGTTCAGCCAGAATCTGCGCAGAGGGCAGCCCCGAGATCTGCTCCGCAATCACGGGCTGAATCTCTTGATTGGTAATGATCCAGAAATCCTGCAACGCTGCCAGCGGCAACAGGCGGCTGACGGTCTGCTGCACCATGCTGTGCTCGCCATCAAGGGCCAGCACCTGCTTGGGCTGGCTGCGCCGACTGCGCGGCCAAAAACGCGTGCCGCTGCCACCGGCGAGAATGATGGGACGAAGATCGAAGCTGGATGCCATGCGGGACGCGAGGGTCACCACTCATGGTAGCGGACGGCGGCGATCCGCGTCGAATTTATCGGCCCGCGCCACGCGCAGGCAGCACCCTAGAGCGGAATCGCGCGGAGAATCGTCCATGCTGCGCTGGGCGATCCCGTGGCGCGCATCTGCCATGCGGACGTGCAGGCGGGCACAATAGCCATTTCACCGCGGCGCAGCGCAACCGGCTCGCAGCCCTCTACGCGCAGTTCACCACTGCCGCTGGCGGCAAACAACAATTGCGCTGCTGGCGGCTGGGCGGCTTGCGCAATGTTGTGTGGAGTCGAGCCCGGCTGCACCGTAAATCGATCCACACGAAAATAGGCCGACTCCACCAGTACGGTGGACTCTGGCTGCACACGCGGTACCACCTTGCCCGCCTGCGTTTGCAGCCGCATGGCCCGGAAGCTCTCCTGCAAGTGCAGTTCGCGCGGGCGGCCGTAGTCATACATGCGGTAGGTCATGTCGGAGTTCTGTTGCGTCTCCAGCAGCACGAGGCCCGGCCCGATGGCGTGCACCGTGCCCGCATCTACAAAGATCATGTCTCCCTGGGCGACCGGCAGCCAGTTCAACAAAGATTCCAGCGTCTGCTGCTCAATGGCCGCGCGCACCTGCGCCTCTGTAACGCCGGGCAAAAAACCGAGCGCCACGGTGGCTCCAGGATCGGCCTCCAGTGCATACCAGCATTCGGTCTTGCCATGCGGCTCGCCGTGCAGGCGGGCCAGCGCGTCGTCCGGGTGTACCTGCACACTCAGCTTTTCCTGGGGAAAGAGAACCTTCATGAGCAGCGGAAAGCGCTCGGCATGGCTGGTCTGTGCACCCAGCAACTCCGTGCGATGCTCAGCAAAAATCTGACCCAGCGGAGTACCGGCAAAGGGGCCTGAGTCCACCGTACAATCTTCCCCGCTCAGCCAAACCTCGCCGATCGGCTCCTCGCCAACGGTGTAGTTGTACCAAGGCGCAAGATCCCGCACACCCCAGATGCGCGTGCGAAACCAAGGGCGAAGCCGGAAGGGGGCAAGTTGGGACATAAGTAGTGTCCAATCCGTGCAAGATAACGTTCTCTTCTGCTTCTACTGTAAGCGATATGCACAATCCGGCGATACTTCAGATGCGATGATGCGAGCCGCACACAGCCAGCCAGCACACCGCACCCAACAGAAAGGCCCGTGCTGGAGGAGTTCCCACACGGGCCTTTCGGAATTACCTGCCACCTCGCCGCTGCGCGGTGCGTTGCTTAGGCCGGAACCGTCTCCGCAGCCTTCACCTTGACGGGCGTCAGCCAGCCAAAGCGGTCGGCTTTTTTGCCCGACGCGATAGCGAAGAACTCATTCGCCAGTTGCTGCGTGATCGGGCCAGTCTTGCCGTCCTTGACCAGAATGCGGTCGACGGAACGGATGGGCGTTACCTCCGCCGCGGTACCGGTAAAGAAGACCTCATCGGCGATGTAGATCATCTCGCGCGGCATGGATTGCTCGACCACGGTGAGGCCCATCTCGCGCGCCAGTTGGAGGACGGAGTCGCGCGTGATGCCCGACAGCACCGAGTCGCCCAGCGGCGTGGTGTACAGAATGCCGTTGCGGACCAGGAAGAGATTCTCTCCAGAGCCTTCTGAGAGGAAGCCGTTGACATCTAACGCGATGCCTTCCGCATAGCCATTGGCCGCAGCCTCCATGCGGATCAACTGGGAGTTCATGTAATTGGAACTGGCCTTGGCCATGGACGGCATGGTGTTCGGCGCTAGGCGGTTCCAAGATGAGATGCAGACATCGGCGGCATCGCCGGACACATATTTGCCCCATGGAAAGTTGGCAATGTAGACATCGACCGGGCAACCCATGGGGCTGACGCCGATCTCGCCATAGCCGCGCAGAGCGATGGGACGCAGGTAGCAGGGCGCGACGCCGTTGGCTTCCACCAGTTCGACGGCGGCGGCATTCAACTGCTCCAGCGTATAGGGCAGCTCCATGCGGTAAATCTTGGCCGAGTCCAACATGCGCTGCATGTGCTCTGAGAGCCGGAAGATCGCCGCACCCTGCGGCTGCTGGTAGCAGCGGATGCCTTCAAATACAGCCGATCCGTAGTGCACCACGTGCGACATGACGTGGATATTGGCCTGTTCCCACGGGATCAGCTTTCCGTTACGCCAAATGTTCTTCGTTGTCTGAATGGGCATGCCTGCTGCGGCTCCTCTCCATGCGGAAAAATGCTGGAATCTTTGATTCTAGCAGGTATGGAGCGGACGAAGCGTCCCAGCCTGCGCAGGCAGGCCCACCGCGCCGTGCTGCCTAGGCAATGGATGCAAAGATGCGCGGCTCTGGCGCAGCCTGTTGCATGGGCGGCTTGGGGGCTGCGGGAAATGCCTCCGTCTTCCGCGCCGGTGACGCCACGACAGAATCGTCCAAGCGGAACTGCGCCACCATGCGATCCAAATCCGTGGCCAACGTGTTGAGCCGCTGGCAGGCCGCTGCCGAAAGGTGCGCTCCCTGCGCGGTTTCGGCCACGGTGTTGGCAATGGCGTCCATGTTGCGGTTGATCTCTTCTGTAGCGCTGGTCTGCTGCGTGGCCGCTGTGGCGATCTGGCTGACCATGTGCTGCACCTGCTCGGCAGAGCTGATGATTTGCAGCAGAGACTCTCCAGCACGCTGCGCGCTGGTCACGCCCAACTGCACTTTTTCTCCGCTGGAGGTCATGGCCGCTGCGGCCTGTTGCGTCTCCTGTTGAATAGCCCGCACCATGCCTTCAATTTCTTTGGTGGATTGCGCCGTGCGCTCGGCCAGCTTGCGCACTTCGCTGGCGACAACAGCAAAGCCCCGGCCATGCTCCCCGGCCCGCGCCGCCTCAATGGCTGCGTTGAGCGCCAGCAGGTTGGTCTGCGAGGCGATCTCCTCAATCATGCTGGTGATATGCCCAATCTGCCCGGAGCGCTCATTCAAGCTGGAGAGTTTTTCTCCGGCTTCGCTGGCATATTCGGCCACGGAGCGCATCACGTGCACGGCCTCCTCGACAATCATGCCGCCGTTGCGAGCCACCTCACCGGCCTCCATGGTGCGCTCAGCGGCGCGGTGGGAGCTGTCGCGGATCTCGCGAATTGTGGCAGCCATCTCCTGCATCGTCGCCGCCATCTGCGCAGTCTGGTGCTTTTGCGTCTCGGTGCTGGTGGCTGATTGCTGAGAGACCGTGGCGATGCTCTCCGTGCTCTCCAGCACCTGCCGCGAGCCTTGCACAACGCTGGCCAGCGTCTGCGAAATGCGCGCCAGCGACTCATTGAGCGTGCTGCCCATCTGCCCCAGATCGTCCGAGCTGGTCACTGTGACACGATGCGACAGGTCGCCTTCGCCCAAGCGTTCCATGGCGTATTCAAGTGGATGCAGGCTGCGCCGGATCGACTGGGAGAACCACAGCGAAACGCCAATGCCTGCAAAGACAAGCAGCCCCAGCGTGGCCACCATGATCGTCTGGCTCAGGTGGCCGGCGTGGAGGGCATCAAGCGCCCAGCGCTGGCCACGCATGCGGCTGCTGTTGGCCAGCGCATTTTCCAGCATGTCCCGCTCCGAAACCAATGGCAACACCTGCGCCTTATACATATCCCAAGCGTCGAGCTTGCGGCCCGCTTCGCTCAAAGTGCGTGTCTGCTCCCAGGCAGCCATT
>DAHUZD010000313.1 GCA_027306745.1 Acidobacteriaceae bacterium | reverse complement strand
GGCAGCGTTCATCTTCGGCGGCCAGTATGGCCAGGGTGTGGTCACCTGCCGCACGCCCAATGGCTGGAGCGCGCCCGCCTTCATTCAACTGGCGGGCGGAAGCTGGGGATTGCAGATTGGCGGCCAATCGACCGATCTGGTGCTAATCGCTGTCAACAAGCAGGGATTTGAGGATCTGCTGCACAGCAAATTCAAGATTGGCGCGGACGCCTCGGCCGCCGTCGGTCCCGTGGGACGCAAAACTGGAGCGGCCACCAATCTAACCATGCGCTCCGAACTGCTGACCTATTCGCGCAATCGCGGACTCTTTGCCGGCATTGATCTGTCTGGCACCACGGTCTCGCAAAATACGGACGATACGCGCGCCTATTACGGCACGAATATCCCCTTCCGGGTCATCCTGGACGGGCACACAGCCGCACCGGCCAGCGCGCAACCCTTTGTGCACACCGTCGCCAAATACTTTGTGAAAGCCAAAATCAGCAACTAGCCGTTGGATTCAAAGCGGTTCCGCCGGGGAACCCAAGCCTTCTGCTGCGCCATGGAACGCAAAAAAGCGCAGACGGGAGGCTTGGGCCTGGGCGGCTGGTTACAGGCCGGGATGGTACGTCCCGTGCTGCTGCGCGATGGGGATCAGCGTCGGATAAAACTGCACAAACGTCGTGTCCACCGCGGCGTGCTGCTCATGGCAGGTGTAGCAATCCGCCGGGCGGGGGATCAACGCGCCCTTGCCAGCGTCGTCAAAGTGAAAAAACGCCCATTGGCCGGGGAAGCGCGCATCCTTGACGTGCGCCTCCATGCCAGCCAGCGTCTCCGTCTGGTAGTGCCCGCTCAGGTTGATGGATCCTTTGCTGGCCGCAACGCGCTTTTCCAAAATAAAGACGGATTTGTCTGGCCATGTGCCGGTCTGCAGGAAGCTTTGATACGCCGATGGGTTGACGAAGACGTTGTCGAAGATGGATTGTCCGGCGGGAGCGGGCCGCTCGCTATAGCTCATGTCGATGCCCGCGCTTAAAAATATCCAGGAACGGTACTCCGGCGGCAGAATCAGGCTGCCATCGGGCGCGTAGGTGGGGCCGTCCTGCACGGACGGCGGCGCAGTCTGCTTTTGCAGAGGCGCACCAGCGTCAGATGTGGTGGGTGGTGCTACTTTTTGAGCGCAGCCAAGCGGCAGCAGCGCTAGAAGTGCCAGAGTGCCAATGCGAGTCATGCAAAAATCATCCTTTCAGCGTAGGTCAACAAACAGCCCGGATGCAATTTGCAGACAGACTACCATGCGATCTACCTACGGCGCGGGATAACTTTTCGTGAAGCCGGTGCGGGAGTTGGTCACCACCAGCCGTCCGTTGGGAAAGGCCAGCAGCTTGATGAAGTCGCCTTTGTCCTCGCCCTTCAGATTGGCGATGTAGGGCGCGGCCACGTTCTCATGGCTGCCGCCCGCGGCAGAGTAATGCAATTGCCACAGGTCTTTTAGGCGCGGGGATTTTTCAATGATCCGCCAGACGGAGGGTGAGCCGCCCTTGGTTTCTCCGTTGTCCATCAGCGCCACGCGCGGAGCGATGCCGTCCACAAAGGCCGGGCTGCCGCTATGGTCCCATCCGTGGTGCGAGACGATGTAGACATCCACCTGGCCCAGTTTATTGGCAGGGCAGACCAGTTGCATCTCCTTGTCCCAAGTCAGGTCGCCGAGGTCGATCATGCGCATCTTGCCGTACTGGAAGACCACGCCCACAGAGCGCGTATTCTCCGTTTCGTCGGATGGATGTGGAGGATTGTTGGTGCAATACGGATTTGTTTCGCCCGCGCCGGGCAGCGGCGATTGGATCAGGTTGCCGTCAGCGCTGACCACGGTGGCGCTGATGCCGAACAGCGGCAGCTTCATGCCCGGCTGCGCCACGATGTGCTTGTCGTTGGACTGCGCCAACACCATTTGATAGGCGTTATAGCCTGTGACGGTTGCCTTATCGTCGGTCTCGCGCAACGGGCCGTGATCGATAAACTCAGCCACCGGAATGCGCTCCAGCAACTGCGGCACGCCGCCGACATGATCGGTGTGGTAATGCGTAATCAGCACAAAATCGATGTGGTCCAGCCCGGCCTGTTTGGCCACTGCGGCGATGCGCTTGGCGTCGCGGCCATCGTGATCCGGCCAGCCGGTGTCGATCAGCA
>DAHUZD010000304.1 GCA_027306745.1 Acidobacteriaceae bacterium | reverse complement strand
CAGATTGAGGCATACATCACGATGCGCTCCGCGAATTTGCGCCAAGGTGCAGGCCGCCGCCAGTAACAGAAACAGCAGTGCCAGCACCTTGGGAATGGGTGCTGGCGCTGGCTGCGGCAAGAAGGATGCGGTCTGCATGATGGCTGTTTAGAATGCGCCCACGGCAACGCTGACCAGTGCGTTCTTGGAGAGCGCCTCGGCACGAGCGGCTGTCAAGCCGGGCACTTCACGTTGTGGGCTGACTTCCACCACTTCCAAGTGCAGCGGCTCATTCGTGGTCAGCATACCTTTGGAGGCCAGCGTCTTCAAGGCCGCTGTCAGCGGCACAGTAAAGGTGACAGGCCCCATGGCATGCTGCATCCTGCCAAAGAACTCGATCGTGGCCACATAGTGTGGATTCTCCGGAGTCAGATCCTTGGCGTCTTTCGGCGCATTCAAATACACATCGAAGTACACGCCACGCGCCTGCGGAGGATTTTGCAAGGTGATGTTGGCGTACATCTCCAGGCCCTGCGCGGCTGAGGATGCAGCTTCCAATACGCCCGCGGCGACGGCAACCTGCCCAAGCGCCGGGGAGCTGTTCGTCAAAGCGTTGCTGAGCACGGAGCCGTGGAAGCTGCTGCCCGCCAGTGCATTCTGCCCCACGGAGGCGGCAAGCTGGAGTGTGTCACCGGAGCCTTTCTCATATCTGTAGTCGAAGCCGTCAATGGTGGCGTAGTCGCCGGCCTTATCTTTCGCTACGGGACGACCCTTCGCGTCGCGGTAGAAGAGGAAAGGCTCGCGGCTCCATGGCGCCAGATCGGCACCCGTGGGCAGCGTTGGCAGGTGATCCCGCACCTGCTTGCGCGTCCAAACATCCCACAAACGGTCAATGTTGGCGTGATGCAGAAAAAAGACGGGATCAACCGGGGACAGAAAATCTCCCATGAATCCGCCAACGTTGTTGTGGACATTGTTGTGAGGTTGCGCCTCCAGAATTCCAGAGCCGGTCATCTGCGAATGGTATTGAGCCTTGCTGCTGCCAAAGTTGAGAAAATCTTTGGATGCCAGCGCATTTTGGAGGGTTGGCAGGGAGACTGCGTTGCGAGTGCGTGTGTCAAAGTTCGGCTGTTGCGGCGTCAGCGTGCGCGCCTGTGCCTGAGGATAAAACATGGGGTTGCCGCGGACGGCAGCCCAAAGATCATTGACCGTTGGGTAGTTGCGAAGCCGCATCTGCTGCATTTGCGCTGGGGTAAACGACTTCCACAGGTCGCTCATGGGGTTTGAAAGTTGACTGTAAAAAGCTGCGTAGCTGGCGATGTACAGCGGACTGGTGGCCGGGTTCAGCACGCCCTGGAAAAATTGTTGCGGCAGCCGCGGCAGCACAGTCCAATCCCAAAAGGGCAGGGCGAAGTTCGGGTCGCCGGAAAGATCGCGGCAAGTTTCTTCAAACCAGCCGATGTAACCGCGATGCCACGGTAGAAACCACCAATTGGAGTGCGGGCAATCCAGCGTGTGGATGAATGCGTTGCGGTACCAGTTGCGCGGGTCAGAGGGAGGCAGTTGCAACATGGCGGTGATGGCCTTGGAATAGCTGTCCAGCACCTGTTGCGGAAATGTGGGCGAACTGAGATTACGGCGCAGATACCGCGCGGGTGTCTGCGCAAAAAGGCTGCCCGCAGGCAGGGCCGAAGCGGCAACCGATGCGGCGGACAGGGTAAGAAACTTGCGGCGAGTGGTGGTCAGGGCAGAGAACGGGCGATCGTGCACAACATGCCTCCAGCAAGATGAATTGGACGAAGGTCTTTCGCAGCGAGGCGCACGTGTTTCGGAACGGATGCAGTCCGGCTGCGGCAGCACACCCTTTATCGCAGATTTTTTTGGATTGTCAAGAAAAAGGAGTTCCTGCCGGATGAAAATTTACAGAGGCTA
>DAHUZD010000288.1 GCA_027306745.1 Acidobacteriaceae bacterium | reverse complement strand
GCAGTATCTGACGCGGCTTCTGCGCAAGGGATATCGGATTGCCATCTGCGAACAGATGGAGGACCCGAAGCTCACGAAAAAGATCGTGCGGCGCGAGGTGACGCGCGTGCTCTCGCCGGGCACGGCGCTTGATTCCGCATTGGGGCAGGAGCAGAACAACTTTCTGGCGGCGTATTTCGAGTCTGGCGGCAATGAATCGGCGTGTTCTCTGGCGCTGCTGGATCTCTCAACGGGTGAGTTTCGCACGGCGGAGTTTTCCGGTGCAGGCGCACGCGAAAAAGCCGTGGATGAGCTATTGCTGGCAACGCCGAGCGAGGTGCTGCTGCCGGCCGGTGCGGAACCGCCCGCAAGTCTGGAGAGGATTGCAACGCAGACGCGCGTGGAGGACTGGGTCTGGACACGCGACTTTGCTGTGCCTCTGGTGGAGCGGCAACTGGGCGTGCGCTCGCTGGAGGGGTTTGGCCTGACGGGACACGACCCGGCAGCGATTGCTGCGGGCGCGCTGCTGCACTATGTGCGCACGACACAGAAGAACGACGCGCTGCATGTGGATTCGCTGCGCTTTGAGGAGCACTCCAGTGCGCTGGGACTGGACCAGGTGACGGTGCGCAACCTTGAACTGGTGGAGCCGCTGTTTCAGGGGCAGGATGCGCGGGCAACGCTCTTCCACACGCTGGACGCGTGCCAGACGCCAATGGGCAAGCGGCTGCTGCGCGCGACGATTCTGCGGCCACTGATGGAGCGGAGCGCGCTGGAGGACCGCTATGAGGCGGTCGGCGAGGCGCATCGTGATTTATTGAGGCGCGAAGAGGTGCGGCGGGCGTTTGGCGGCATTCTTGATCTGGAGCGGCTGCTGGCGAGGATTTCACTCGACTCGGCGGGGCCGCGGGATGTGCGCGCGCTGGCGATGAGTTTAGCGCGGCTGCCTGGACGGAGGGCGGCAGTGGGTGCAATGACGGCACCGCTGTGGCACGATGTGGCGGAGCGGCTGGATGTGCTGGCCGATTTGACGGCCCGCATTCAGACAATGCTGGTGGAAGAGCCGCCGCTGACCCTGGCCGATGGTGGCGTGATCGCGACCGGTGTGGATGCAGAGCTGGACGAGCTGCGCGAGATTTCGACGACAGGCCGGCAGCAGATTGCTGCGATCGAAGAGCGCGAACGGCAACGGACGGGAATCGCCTCACTCAAGGTGCGCTACAACTCAGTCTTCGGCTACTACATAGAGATTACGAAGACAAACCTCGCGCTGGCCCCCGCGGACTATGAACGCAAGCAGACGCTGGTCAATGCGGAACGGTTTACAACGCCGGAACTGAAAGAGTATGAGAGAAAGATCCTTACGGCGCATGAGCGCTGCGTGGAGATCGAGAGGCGTATCTTTGCGGAGTTGCGGGCGAGCGTGGTGCAGGCAGCGGGGCGTATTCTGCGGTCGTCTCATGCGGTGGCGGAAGCGGACCTGCTGGCAAACTTTGCACATCTGGCGGCAACGCGGCGGTATGTGCGGCCCGAACTTGCTGACGAGCCGGTGCTGGAGGCCGTGGC
>DAHUZD010000273.1 GCA_027306745.1 Acidobacteriaceae bacterium | reverse complement strand
AGTGATTTTTTACGAACAGCAGGACTTTGCTGCGGAAGTGAAGCGCTTGACCCAGGGCCGCGGTGTGGATGTCGTCTACGATGCCGTGGGTCGCGCGACCTTTGAAAAGTCCCTGGCTAGCCTGCGCCCGCGCGGCCTTCTGGTGATCTATGGATCGGCCAGCGGTCCTGCACCCGCTGTTGAACCCTCCCAGCTTGCCCTCGGCGGATCTTTATTTCTCACCCGCCCCAACCTGGCCCACTACACTTTGACCCGCCAGGAATTGGACTGTCGCGCGGGCGATGTTTACACCGCCGTCCTGCAGGGCAAATTACATCTGCGCCTGGAGCGCCATTATCCTATGGCTGACGCCGCTCACGCTCACCGCGAATTAGAGGCCCGCCGCACTACAGGCAAGGGCTTGCTGATTCCATGATCGACATCGGTTGTACTTCCCCCAAATCACTTGAGGATGCATGCCCGGGTTCCTGAATCTCTTCTCCATTGGTATGGTTGTCGGCTACGTCAGCGGTCTGTTTGGCAAGGGCGGCAGCGCCATTGCCACGCCACTCCTGCAGATGGCTGGCACGCCTGCCTTTCTGGCCGTGGCCTCACCTCTGCCCGCCACGGTTCTCGGCGCATGGTTGAGCCAAAATACCTCATGCCAATCGATTCTGCTCCTCAGCAACCTCATGCTGATTTTGCTCGGCGTCGGATTCCTGCTCCCTGAAAAAAAGAATGGGAAGGGAATTGCCGTGGACGAGCCAGCACAAATCCGGCGCAGCATTCCTCTCAACATGGGCATCGCGGCTATTGTGGGACTGGCCTCTGGGCTGCTGGCCAACGCTGGTGGATTTCTGCTGGCACCGCTGTACGCCAAAGTGTTGCGCGTGCCGCTCAAGGTCGCCTTTGCCTGTTCCATCATTGTCTCGATGATCTTGGCCGTGCCGGGAACCCTGGTGCATTTGGAACTGGGACACATAAGCTGGCGCATCGTTCTTTACTTCGGTTTGGGATCCATTCCACTTTCGTATTTGGGTGCATCTTCGGCAGTACGAATGCCCTTAAGAATTCTGACGCCGCTCTTCGGCATCGTGAACGTTGTGATTGGAATCTTTGGAGCGGCGGACGCCTTGGGGCTGCACTGGTTGCACATATAGTCAGCTCGCTCTGCAAGCCCCAGTGCCCTCCGTGTATGCTGAAGAACAGAAAAACGGCCAGCTCATGCCAGACTCCACCCAGAAAACGCGCGTGTTACTCGTGGATGATGAACGCGTCATCGCCGATACATTGGTGCTGATCTTGAACAAAAACGGATTTGAAGCCAAAGCCGTTTACAGCAGCCGCGAAGCGGTGCAGACCGCGGAGAGCTTCCGCCCTGAAAAAATTATCAGCGATGTAATTCTGGCCGATGGCAGTGGCATTGACGCGGCCATTCAGATCTGCGCTTTGCTGCCAGAATGCAAAGTGATTCTATTCTCGGGCCAGGCGGCCACGGCGGATTTGCTGGAAAAGGCCCGCGCTCAAGGCCACACATTTCAGATATTGGCCAAGCCTGTTGCGCCGCAGGATTTACTGGCGCATCTGCGCGCATAAGTCCGCGCCTACTCCAAAGCGTGGCGGCCATCCATGGCGCGCGCCAGCGTCACTTCATCGGCATATTCAATGTCCGCGCCTGCGGGAATGCCCGTGGCGATGCGCGTCACGCGCACAGGGAACTCCCGGAGCTGATCGGCCAGATACAGCGCGGTCGCTTCGCCTTCCGTGGTGGGGTTGGTGGCAAGAATGATCTCATCCGTGCAGGCCGCACGCACGCGCTCCAGCAGTCCCTGCACGCGCAGATGCTCTGGCCCAATGCCATGCAGCGGCGACAGCACCCCATGCAGCACGTGATAGACGCCGTTGTAGCGCCGTGTTTTTTCAATGCTGGCGATATTGGAAGGTTCTTCCACCACGCAAACGATGCGCGGATTGCGCACGGGACTGACGCAGTACTCGCACGGGTCTTCTTCCGTAATGTTGTTGCAGACGGAGCAACGCCGCAGATGCGCCTTGAGTTCATGAATAGCCGAAGCCAGCGCATCGGCCTGCTCCGCATCGGCGCGCAGCAAATGAAAGGCCAGCCGCTGCGCAGACTTTTTCCCCACGCCCGGCAGCTTGTTTAACTCGTCAATCAACCGCGCGAGCGGCTCTGCAAAGCGCGCCATCTATTTCCCCAGGATTCCTGGAAGATTCAATCCGCCCAACGCTCCGGTCAATTTGCCTTGCAGCGCTTCGTCCACTTTTCGCGCCGCGTCATTGCAGGCGGAGGCAATCAAATCTTGCAGCATCTCCAAATCGGCAGGAGAACCGCCGCTGCCCGCCACGGCCGGGTCTAGCTGTACGCGCAACACCTGTTTGTGCCCGTTCATGCTCACGGTCACAGCGCCTGCACCGGCGGAGCCTTCCACTTGCACCTGTGCCATGGCCTGCTCCATCTGCTGCTGCATCTGCTGCGCCCGGCCCATCATCTCTTTTATATTGCTAAAATCCATCGCTGCCTTTCTCTATGCGGCTAGCTGCGCTCGCGCAGGTTCACCACGCTGCGAATCTCCGCATTGAACAGTTTTTGCGCACTCTGCACCAGTGGATGATCCACCGTTGGCGCGGAGGCCGATGTGGCCCGCTGCGGAGCAGCCTTGGGTTGTTGAGCATCTGCACTGGCCGCTGCGGCGCGTGCCTCGTGCGTCACCTGCAAGTTGCACCCAGCGGGCACCAGGCTGCGAAATCGCTCACGCGCAATGCGCTGCGCCTCGCTGGTGTAGGCCATTTCCAGCATCACCTTGCCAGCGGCTGCCTGCACGCATAGATTCCGCCCTTCCCATCGCCACGCGCCCTCTTCCAACAGCGTGGCCAGGGTGGAGTGCCCACCTTCGGCCAGCGCCGTGCACACCAGCCCACGCACCTGCTCTGCACGTGGGATTTCCGTTGCCGGTGCTTCATTTGAGGAGGGCATTACGGGTGCTGGAGAGATTTTTTCCGCGACTGCCTGCAACGCTAATCCAACCGGTGCAGCTTCCACTCCCGTGGAGAGGGAAGGCGCAACTACATCTAGATGAATCGTCCGTGCTGACGGTGCTGGCGTCAGGCTTGGCCGTGGCATGGCCATCGCGGGCGAAGGCGCCGCATGGCTGGCGCGCGGTACGGCGGCCCCGGCTGCACTGGCCGCGCCGCTGCCCAGACGGCGCAGAATGTCATCCAGCGGCAGAAGACGCTGCGTATACACCAGCTTCAACAGGCCCAGTTCCAGATGGAAGCGCTGCTCCTGCCGGTAGCCCATATCATCAAATGTGCGCAGCATGGAGTTCAAGAAGCGCGTTAAATCCTCTTCTGAAAACAAGACCGCCACGCGTTGCGCGCGCGCCTTTTCCTCCTCGGATATTTGCAGCAGATCAGAGTTCGCTCCAGCAATACGCGCCATCAGGCAATTGCGCAAAAAACGCACCATCTGCCGCGCAATCTGCTGGGGAGCGTTGCCGGCATCGAGCAGCACCGCGGCCTGCTCCAGCAATGCTGCGGAGTTTTGTTCCTGCACCGCGCCCAGCATCTGCTCAAACACTGCGTTCGAGACGCTGCCCATCAGCGCACGCACCTGCGCGGCATCCAGCGACACTTTTCCATCGGTCGACGCTGCGCTGGCAATCGCCTGGTCCAAAATCGAAAGCGCATCGCGCATGGAACCATCGCCCGCCTCGGCCAGTAGGGAAAGCGATGCTGCGTCTGTAAGGATGTCTTCCTTGTGCGCGATCTGCTCCAACTGCTGATGGATCACTTCAAAGCGCACGGCATGGAAACTGAAGTGTTGGCAGCGTGAACGAATCGTCTGCGGAATATCCTCGGGCTGCGTCGTGGCCATCATGAAGACCACATGTGCAGGTGGCTCTTCCAGTGTCTTTAGCAGTGCGTTAAAGGCCGCATCGGTGATCTGGTGCGCTTCGTCGAGAATGTAGATTTTGTAACGGTCCCGTGCAGGGCTGTACCGCGCAGCCTCGCGCAGTTCGCGGATTTCGTCAATGCCGCGGTTGGTGGCTGCGTCAATCTCAATCACATCCACGGCGTTGCCCCCGCGAATCTCCGTACACGCGATGCAGGCCGAGCATGGTTCTGGCGTGGGCCGCTCGGCAGAGCCGATGGTACTGCGGCAATTCAACGCCATGGCCAGAATGCGCGCGACCGTGGT
>DAHUZD010000245.1 GCA_027306745.1 Acidobacteriaceae bacterium | reverse complement strand
GCCACTCGGTCCGGGTGGCAAGCGCCCCATGCACCCGACGCGCCAGTACCCCACGGGAGCGGGTATGCCCGGCACGCGTCCGCCCATGGGATCGCGTCCCGGCTTTGGCCCACGCCCCGGCGGCCCCGGTGGCGCGCCCGGCATGTTGCCGCCTCCGGGGGATAACGCACGCCCAGCGCGTGGACCGCAGCAGCGACGCGGTGGCCAAAAGCGCTACGAAAAATCCAAAGAAGGCCCGAGGAAGGGCTTTGTGCCGCCGCCACGTTTTGGCGCGCCACAACTGCCACAGGAGCCGCTGCCCATCACGCGCTCCATCACCGTCACGGAAGGCACCACGGTCAAAGACCTGGCCGAGAAGCTCGGAGTACGCGGCAAGGATCTCATTGCAGTTCTGCTGGGGCGCGGCGTTTGTGTCACCGTCAACCAGTCTCTGGACACGGCTTTGGTCAAGGAAGTGGCCGCGCGTTTTGGCGCGGATGCTGAAGTCATCTCTCACGAAGATCAGATGGAAAAGGAGTCGCTGGAGAACCTGCTTTCGCAGGAGAATCTGGGCGAACTCGAAGTGGTGCGCCCGCCGGTTGTTACCGTCATGGGCCACGTCGATCACGGCAAGACCTCGCTGCTGGACGCCATCCGCGAGACCGATGTTGCCGCTGGCGAAGCTGGCGGAATCACCCAGCACATCGGCGCATACAAGGTGCGCATCAGCAAGGCTGATTCGCCCGCTTTCGGGCGTGAGATCGTCTTCCTCGACACGCCCGGCCACGAGGCCTTTACCCGCATGCGCGCCCGTGGAGCCAAGGTTACGGATATCGTCGTTGTGGTCGTGGCTGCCGATGACGGCGTGATGCCGCAGACGCTCGAAGCCATTGATCACGCCAAGGCAGCCAACGTGCCCATCATTGTGGCCGTTAACAAAATTGACAAGCCAGAGGCGCAGCCGGACCGCGTCAAGAAGCAACTGGGTGACCGCGGTCTGGTGCCGGAGGCTTGGGGTGGCAACACGGTCTTTGTCGATGTCTCCGCCAAAAAGCGCATGAACCTCGACCTGCTGCTGGAGATGGTCTGCCTGGTCTCCGACATTGGTAATCTGCGCGCCACACCCGACCGCACCGCTGTCGGCACCGTCATTGAATCCAAACTCGACCGCGGACGCGGTGCCGTCTCCACCGTGCTGGTGCAGAACGGAACGTTGCGTCTCGGCAACAGCTTTATCGTCGGCAACACGTTTGGCAAAATCCGCGCCATGTTTGACGACCATGGCCGCGCCATTGTGGAGGCTGGCCCCTCCACGCCGGTGGAGGTTCTTGGCTTGGAAGGCATTCCCGATGCGGGCGACGTCTTCCTAGTGGTCGCCGACCGCGACAAGGCCAAGGGCATCGCGCAGTACCGCAAGATGAAGGACCGTGAGGCGCAACTGGCCAAGTCTTCCCGCATTTCGCTCGAAGGCCTCTCCGAGCAGATCAAGCTGGCGGGCACCAAGGAACTGCCCATCATCCTCAAGGGCGATGTGCAGGGTTCGGTTGAAGTGCTGGCTGAGTCGCTGCAAGGCATGTCCACCGACAAGGTGCGCGTCAAGGTGATTCACACTGGCGTTGGCGCCATCACGGAGTCGGATATTCTGCTCGCCTCGGCCTCCAACGCGATTGTCATCGGCTTCAACGTGCGCCCGGAGCGCAAGGGCACCGAGCTGGCCGAACAGGAAGGCGTGGACATTCGTCTGCACTCGATCATTTACGAGTTGCAGGATGAGATGAAGCGCGCCATGCTGGGCCTGCTGGAGCCGGTCATCAAGGAAACCGCGCAGGGCAAGGCGGAAGTCATCAATGTTTTCCGCATCCCGAAGGTGGGCGTCATCGCCGGTTGCAAGATCACCGATGGCTACGTGCGCCGCGACTCCGAAGTGCGCCTGATGCGCGACGGTGTACAGGTCTACAAGGGCAAGCTCTCCTCGCTCAAGCGCTTCAAGGACGATGCCAGCGAAGTGCGCAGCGGTATGGAGTGCGGCATGGCCATCCAGAACTTTGGCGATGTCAAGGTGGGCGACATGATCGAAGCCTTCAGCTCAGAGAAGATCGCCGCAGAACTGGGAACATTGACCAGCGCAGGTGCGCAGGCATAAGCCGCTGGCAAGGGGAAAAATCAACGCGCCTCGGATACCTATCCGGGGCGCGTTGATTTTTTCTGTCATCCAGCATCCAAGAATGTTCGAAGCCGCGGTTATTCGTAGGCCAGCGCGTCGATGGGGTCTTTTTGTGCGGCTTTGAAGGCCGGATACAGCGCGCCCAGCAAGGCTCCGGCAAAGGCCAGAAGAGATCCTTGCAGCATCCAGTGCGTCGTAATCACAAACGGAATGGTGGGGAAGCGATGCAGCACCACGGCGCGCACCCCGTAGCTTAAGCCAATGCCCGCGCCCACGCCGCCCAGGGCCAGCAGGCCGGTTTCCCGCAGCACCAGCGCCACCACATACGCACGCGAAGCTCCCAGCGATTTCAAAATGCCGATCTCTCGCGTCCGCTCCATCACGGCCGTGTACATGGATTGAAAGATGGCCAGAAAACCAATCAGCACAGCGATGCCCGTCACCACATTCAGGCTGATGGTCAGCGCAGGAATCTTCGACGGCGTCAGTTGCGACAGCATCTCCTCCATCGTCTGCACCTGATAATCCGCCATGCCGGGCGTGGAGAGAATCTCTTGCCGCACGGCGGGTTCAAACTGCGGGCCGTCCGTGCGCAGGTAGAAGATGGATGCGTTGCCCGGCGAGCCGATCAGGCTGCCGAGCGTGGTGATGGGCACATATTTTCTGCCGCCCCGGCCGTGGCGCACAATGCCACAGATGCGGAACGGGTGCTTGAGAATCTCGATGGTCTCGCCAACGTGATGGCCACCGTCGCTGGCGGAAAATATGTCGTCCACAATCACATCATTCGGCCCTTGAAACGGTGTGCCTTCGAGAAAAACAAACGGGCGCAAGCCATTGAAGCTGTTGTAGTCGATGCCGTAGATGTTCTCGACCGAGCTGCCCAGCGTCAGTTGCACGATGACCGGCGCGGCCACAGCCACATGGGGCAGCTTGTCCAGCACGCCGGCGATCTTGGCCGGAACCGGCGCACCACCAAAGCCGGCTAGAAAGCTGGCGTTGGCCGGTCGGACGACCATGTCGGCACCAATGCCGTTGGTGCGGGTTTTGGAGTCGTTGAGGATCCCCAGCATAATGGCCGTAATGCAGAGAATCATGACGATTTCAATGGCCACTGCGGCCAAACTCAGCAGGGAGCGCAGCGGACGGTGCAGCAGGTTGCCCAGAATCAACTTATGCATTTGTCTTTGCCTTGCAATCTCCCTTATAGTATAGGGCGAAGCGCACCCATCCGTTTTTTGCACAGAAAGCGCTCATTTTCCACGGATAGCAGCCGATATGTTGTAGAAAGCGGGTTTCTGTGGAAATCTGCGAGCCGTGGTGGAATTCGTGTGAGTTCCGAAGCTGTGGGGGCGCATGGATGCAAGGCCGCTGGGCGGCGGAGTCCAGGGGAAGAAGCAGGCAGGAGGCGTGAGCGTGCAGAATCCGGCCAGTCATGAGATGTCCTTCGGGCCTCGGCTTCGGCGTGAGCGTGAGCGGGCCGGCGTCACTTTGGAATCCATCTCTGCCATTACCAAAGTTACCGTGCGCAATTTACAGGCGCTGGAGGCCGAGCGTTTCAACGATCTTCCCGGCGGCATTTTAAGCAAAGGCATTGCACGCGGCTACCTGCGCTGTGTGGGTTTGGATGAAGCCGAATGGATGCGCCGTTATGCCGAGGCCCGGCAGGAACAGGAAAAAGATGCCGCCGAGCGCGGCAGTGAACTGGCCTCCTTCGCGTTGAATGTTTCCACCAACCGTGTGGGAGCGCAATCGGCCCGTTTGTCATATCTGCGCTGGACGGGCGTGGGCGTGCTGTTGCTGCTGTTGGCCAGCTTCGGCTGGTTTGTGTGGAGTTATATCCATGCGCGCGTTAACAGCGCTCAGGTTCCGCGCGTTCCTGCGGTGTATGCCGCGCAGATGCCTGCCAGCCCTGCCCCGGCTGCAACCGCTCCGCTGCCGACTCCGGCCGCACACCCCCGCATACACACCCGCCACTCCACCCATACTCAGCCATAAACATGGGATCGCTTCGCGATTTTTGATATCCTAAGGGGAGTGCCCGGCCGGGAAGTATCTGCGCCGGGTGTTCGACTCATGCCGGGCCAGTGGCGCAAGCCAACCCAAGCCCGCCCATCCTAGCTGGAGGAACAGCGTTTGTCACATAAGGACCGTTTCTTATTCACTTCGGAGTCTGTCACGGAAGGCCATCCCGACAAGATCGCCGACCAGATCTCCGACGCCATTTTGGACGCCTGCATTGAGCAGGATGCGCAGAGCCGCGTGGCCTGCGAGACGCTGACGGCCACCGGCCTCGTGGTCATCGCCGGTGAGATCACCACGCGCGCCTACGTGGACTTTCAGTCGCTGGTGCGCGGCGTGGTTGCGGCCATTGGCTATGACAACGCGCTCTATGGATTTGACTCCAACACCTGCGCCGTCATCTCCACCATCAACAAGCAGTCCGGCGACATCGCCATGGGCGTGGATACCGGCGGCGCCGGCGACCAAGGCATGATGTTTGGCTACGCCACCAACGAGACCGAAGAGTTGATGCCTGCGGCCATCTCGCTGGCGCACAAACTGACCCGCCGCCCGACGGAAGTGCGCAAGAGCGGCCAGTTGAGCTATCTGCGGCCCGACGGCAAGAGACAGGTCACCGTGGAGTATGACGCTGACAACAAGCCCGTGCGCGTCGATGCCGTGGTTATCTCCACGCAGCACGCTGAGACGGTGAGCACCGAGCAGTTGCGCGCCGACATTTTGAAGCACGTAATTCAGGCGACGATTCCGGCCAGCCTGCTCGACGCCGACACCAAGTATCACATCAACCCGACCGGCCGCTTTGTCATCGGCGGGCCGATGGGCGACACCGGCCTGACCGGACGCAAGATTATCGTGGACACCTACGGCGGCATGGGTCGGCACGGCGGCGGAGCCTTCTCTGGCAAGGACCCGACGAAGGTGGATCGCTCCGCGGCGTACATGGCCCGCTACATCGCCAAGAACATTGTGGCCGCTGGTCTGGCCCAGCGTTGCGAGGTGCAGCTTGCCTACGCCATCGGCGTGGCGGAGCCGGTCAGTGTGCTGGTGGATACCTTTGACACGGGTGTGGTCGACGCCAAAAAGTTGCAGGAGTTGGTGCGCGCCAACTTCCAGTTGACGCCCAAGGGCATCATCGAAAGCCTGAAGCTGCGACGTCCCATTTATCGCAAGACGGCTGCCTACGGCCACTTTGGCCGCAACGATGCCGACTTCACCTGGGAGGCCACCGACAAGGCCAAGGCGCTGCGCGAGCAGTCCGGCGTAAAGGGTGAGTTGGCGGGCGCAAAGAAATAAGCCATACGCAGCAAATAGACAAAGGGCAGGCTGCGCGCCTGCCCTTTGTCTTTGCCCAGAGAATTTTTTTGCGGGCAAGATTCGGATATCCCAAACCGCGGCGAAGCTGTCATGCTGGAACCATGGCCCGCTCCACCCCAGCCATCGATGCGGTTGCAGCGTGGCGGCAGATTGCCGCGCGCGATGCCAACGCTGACGGCAGTTACGTCTACGCGGTGCGCACAACGGGCATCTACTGCCGACCCTCGTGCCCCAGCCGCCGCCCGGCACAGCAGAACGTGGTGTTGTATGCGACTGTCACGCAGGCGGAACAGGCTGGCTATCGTGCTTGCAAACGGTGCCAGCCGCAGGCCGCGCAGCATCCGCAGGCCTCGGTGTTAGAGGCCGCTTGCCGCTTTCTCTGCGAACGGGTAGATGCCCAGCCCACGCTGGCCCAGACCGCCCGCGCCGCAGGGATGAGTCCCTTTGCCTTGCAGCGGCTGTTTCGCTGCGTCCTCGGCCTCAGCCCACGGCAATTTTATGCAGAGCAGCGCCGCCAACGCTTCCGCCACGCATTGGATCAGCCCGCCAAAGGCCGCGGCTTGGTTCAGGCTTCGGTAACGGATGCGATCTACGCCGCAGGCTACAGCTCCCCCAGCCGCGTCTATCCGCAGGTGCAATCCTCGCTGGGCATGACGCCTGCACAATATCGCGCGCAAGGCGCGCGGCAAAGCATCCGCTATGCAACCGCCCCCTGCGTGCTGGGATATATTCTGGTCGCGGCAACAAAGCGTGGCCTTTGTTCGGTGGCGCTCGGAGACAGTCCAGATCAACTGGCCGCACAGCTACAGCAGGAGTTTGCGCAGGCAGAGATCGCGCAGGATACCACCGGATTAGCTCCAGCGCTTCAGCAGGTGCTCTCGCATCTTTCTCAGCATCCACGCAGCGTCGAGCTGCCTTTGGATATTCGCGCCACGGCCTTTCAGCAGCGCGTGTGGCAGGCGCTGCGGCAGATTCCACGTGGGCAGACGGTCAGCTACGCGCAACTGGCTGCCTCGCTCGGACAGCCCCGCGCCACGCGCGCCGTGGCCCGCGCCTGCGCGCAGAACCCCATCGCCTTGCTCACTCCATGCCACCGCGTGGTCGGTTCCGATGGCCGTCTCTCTGGCTATCGTTGGGGCGTGGAACGCAAAAAACTCCTACTGGACGCGGAAAAAATCTGACAGGTAAGTCAATCGTTTGAATTCAGGGATTTCTTGAAAATAGCCTGCAATTTTCCCGCCGGATCCATCAGAAATCTGGCAGATGGTCCCGGAAAAGTGGTATCGTTTGCATCGAAGACATTGTTGAGCTGCATATCCACTTGAAAGATTAAAGCGGAGTTTTTCCTTGCGTTCTGCGGACCCCACAGAACCGACCATGGCTGACGTGGCCCGGCTGGCCAACGTTGGCACCATGACGGTCTCCAGGGTGTTGAATAACTCCGCACACGTCAATCCAGAAACAGCCAAGCGCGT
>DAHUZD010000237.1 GCA_027306745.1 Acidobacteriaceae bacterium | reverse complement strand
GGCCGATGGGTTCCCGGCACCGAAGAATTTCTGGGGCGATTTCAACGCGGAACGACGAACGTGCCCATCGCCGTGGGGCTGATTCTTATGCTGTATCCGCCGCTGGCAAAGGTTCGGTATGAAACGTTGTTCCGTGTCTTTCACAAACGACGCGTGCTGGTGCTCTCTCTGCTGCAAAATTGGCTGATTGGCCCGCTGCTCATGTTTGCACTTGCGCTGATTCTTTTACGGCATGAACCGGCCTACATGCGCGGACTGATCCTGATCGGCCTGGCGCGTTGCATCGCGATGGTTCTGGTTTGGAATGATCTGGCCGAAGGTGATGCGGATACAGCTGCCGGTTTGGTTGCGTTAAACAGTCTATTTCAAGTGCTCTTCTACAGCGTCTACGCCTGGGTGTTGATAACGGCTGCGCCAGTCTGGTTTGGACTGCAGGGCGCGCGCGTCTCTGTCGGCATGGCGCAGATTGTCAAAAGCGTCTTGCTTTATCTGGGCATTCCATTTGCTGCCGGAGCTGTCACCCGCTTTGTCTTCGTCACGCGCGGGCAGGAGGCTTGGTATCGAAGCAATTTTTTGCCGCGAATAGCTCCAATGACGCTGATAGCTCTTTTGTTCACTATCGTGGTGATGTTCAGCCTGCAGGGCGGAGAAATTCTGCGCCTGCCTCTGGATGTATTCAAGATTGCCGTTCCGCTGACGATCTACTTTGCCGCGATGTTTTTTATCAGCTTTTGGATGGGCCGAGTAGCGCACGCCAACTACGCACAGACGGCCACGCTGTCTTTTACAGCCGCCAGCAACAACTTTGAACTGGCGATTGCCGTAGCCGTCGCCGTCTTCGGCATTCATTCCGGCGAGGCGTTCGTGTGCGTCATCGGCCCGCTGGTTGAAGTGCCGGTGATGATCGGCCTGGTACGTGTCTCACTTTGGATGCGTCAGAGATATTTTTCTGAAAATAAACTACGGGTGACTTTATGAAGAAAATTATCTTCGCATGTGTACACAATGCTGGTCGGTCGCAAATGGCGGCAGCCTTCTTCAATCAACTGGCTGACCCCGAGCTGGCGCAGGCCGTCTCTGCGGGCACACAGCCGGGCGATCAGGTGCATCCAGCGGTTGTCACGGTGATGCGGGAGGCATATATCGATCTGAGCCAGGCCCAACCACAAAAGCTGACCGATGAGCTGGCGCACGAAGCGGCGATGCTCATCACCATGGGCTGTGGCGAGGCCTGCCCGCACATTCCTGGCTTGCGCCGTGAAGACTGGCCGCTGCGTGATCCCAAGTCATTGCCCATCGAAGAGGTGCGCGCAGTGCGTGACGAAATCCGGCAACGTGTGCGCGATCTACTGGAGCGCGAGGATTGCGTCGAGCGGCAACGGCAAGGATGCTAGGATGCAACCATGCCGCTGGTTGAAGTTAACGCGCTGACGAAGAGTTACCAACAAGCGCACACGCGGCTGCGCGAGACGGTCGTTGATAGTGTTTCCTTCACACTGGAGCGCGGAGAAACGTTGGGCCTGATCGGCGAATCCGGCTCAGGCAAAAGCACGGTGGCGCGGCTGCTGTTGCGACTCATCGAGCCGGACTCTGGTTCGATTCATTTGGATGGAGTGGACCTGCTGTCCACATCAGACGAAGAGCTGCGCAGGCTGCGGCGCAGAATGCAGATCGTCTTCCAAGACCCGTACTCAGCGCTGAATCCGCGAATGAGAATCGAACAAATCGTGGAGGAGCCGCTGCAGATTCATGCCAAGGAGTGCGGCGCAGAAACGCGCCAACGCCGACGCGAGCGTGTGATGGCAGCGCTTGGCTCGGTAGGGCTGGATGGCTCTGCGCTCGCGCGATATCCGCATGAGTTCTCTGGCGGGCAGCGGCAGAGAATCAATCTGGCGCGCGCATTGATTCTGCGGCCAGAACTGGTCGTGCTCGATGAGCCAACCTCTGCGCTGGACGTCAGCGTGGCGGCGCAGATCATTACACTATTGCAGCAATTGCAGCAGGAATTGCGTCTGACATATTTATTCATAACGCACTCCATGCCGTTGGTGCGCTACCTGGCGGATCGGATTGCCGTTATGGAAAATGGACGCATGGTGGAGATGGCGGACTGGCAGCAGGTCTGTGAGCATCCACAGTCGGAAATGGCGAAGCGGTTGCTGCTGGCCACGCCCAAGATGCCGCTCCAAGGCGATTCCCTCTCCTCGCACCCGGTACAATAAAGCTGGATGCCTTATCACTCACTCCGATTTCTTTGGCTTTCCATCACAGCGCTGATTGCCGGAGCCATCAACTCCGTTGCTGGCGGAGGCTCTCTGTTGACCTTCCCCGCATTGTTGCAGGCCGGGGTGCTACCGAAGCAAGCCAACGCCACCAACACGATGGCTCTTTTACCTGGGCAGTTCACATCGGCAGCCGCGTACCGGGAACAGCTGCACCGGCACCGTTCTCTGCTGCTGTCGCTTGTAATCGCGGCGTTTTTGGGCGGAGTGATCGGCGCGCGGCTGCTGCTGGCGACACATCAGCGGCAATTTT
>DAHUZD010000057.1 GCA_027306745.1 Acidobacteriaceae bacterium | reverse complement strand
ATGGAAGGGCCATCGCTCAACGGATAAAAGGTACGCCGGGGATAACAGGCTGATCGGAGCCAAGAGTTCATATCGACGCTCCGGTTTGGCACCTCGATGTCGGCTCATCGCATCCTGGAGCTGTAGAAGGTTCCAAGGGTTAGGCTGTTCGCCTATTAAAGCGGTACGTGAGCTGGGTTCAGAACGTCGCGAGACAGTTCGGTCCCTATCTGTGGTGGGCGTAGGAGATTTGAGGGGGCTTGTCCTTAGTACGAGAGGACCGGGATGAACGAACCTCTTGTGATCCAGTTGTGGCGCCAGCCGCATCGCTGGGTAGCGAAGTTCGGTTGTGATAACCGCTGAATGCATATAAGCGGGAAGCACGCTCTAAGATGAGATCTCCCAACCCAAAAGGGAAATGAAGGGCCCAGGAAGACCACCTGGTTGATAGGCTGGAGGTAGAAGCGCCGTAATGCGTGCAGCTTACCAGTACTAATCGCCCGTTCGGCTTGACCATAAGATTAACTTCGCACAGAATTCCAAAAAGAATTCTTGCTGAAGATACTCAACGGTAAGCCAAGTAGTTCCAATGATTCAAAACCAATCTATCCTGTTGTGAAACATCATCGTCGTCTCGATGATTTTCTCAGTTTGCCGGTGACTATACTGCGAGGGCAACACCCGTTCCCATCCCGAACACGGAAGTAAAGTCTCGCTGGGCCGATGGTACTGCATTTTTGAGTGTGGGAGATTAGGTGATCGCCGGCATTATTTCGAAACAAAAGCCACCCTTTGGGGTGGCTTTTGTGCGTTGGCCGCAAATTTTTATTAGCAGTGGATTCCAGTCCATTCTTGTTTCCCACTCAAGCTAAAAACAGGCTTGAGTGGCACACCGCTAAAGTTACTGCGGTGGTGCGCCTTTCGGCAGCGTGATGAATGCAAACACCAGCATGGCGGTAACCATGAATACTGGAACCGACCACGCAAAGATGCGCATTTTCTTGGCTGGAGCGAGCCGTGGGAGCCGCCGCGAGGCCGGACGCAACGCCCACGAAGCCAGCGTGAACGCGGAAAACACCAGCGGCCCCATCCATTGGCCACCACGGTCTCCGGCCAGCAAGTGAGAAGCCGCAGCCCCTGCGTAATTAAAAAATGCCCCCGCATAGGCCCATTCCTTAAGCCTAGGAAACCGTGGCGCTAGCAGCGCCAAGGCGCAGGGAATCCTGGGTGCGCCGATGATGTACAGCAGGTAGAGCGGATAGCAGAGATGAGTCAGCACAACACGAACGTATTCGATGCGCAGCAGGTCCCATAGACCTCCAGCAGCCATTTCAAACGCTACCGTGAGAGTAAGCAGCCAGTACGCAGATGTGAGAATCCACGCCTTGAGTCCTTGTAGTGGATCATCATCTTCTCGCGCCGCAAATAGGCCTGCCGTTGTCATGATTGCTATCAGAGAGATGAGAATCGCAACCGTCATAATGAGCATGCCCTCCTTTGTCATGCGGATTATATCTGGTTATATTCCTCGACTCGCGCACGCACGCTCGATAGGACAAACGCTTTGGATCCGGCCGCGGCCTTGGCTGGGAATATCGGGCGAGAGTGCCCGCCATTCTCTCTAAAATTTTCAATTGAAAATCCACTGGACAAGGGGCAAATTTCCCGGTACTCTGCCGCGTATGATCCATCTGCTTGCACTCTGGCTGGTCAGTGCCTTCGCGTTGTTGATCGTTTCCTATGTGGTGCCGGATTTTGAAGTCGCCGGTTTTGGCAGTGCGCTGATTGCCGCACTGGTGGTGGGCTTTCTGAACGCGACGTTGGGCTTTTTCTTCAAGATGTTGACGCTGCCCATCAACATTCTGACGCTTGGCCTGTTTTTTCTGGTCATCAATGCTGTGATTTTATTTCTGGCCAGCTTCATTGTTCCCGGCTTTCGTGTGCGTGGCTTTACGGCGGCGCTGCTGGGCGCAATTGTGCTCACCGTGCTGCGCTTGCTCTTCCGCTACGCACTGCACGCCTGACAGAATCCGCATCCGTGCGGACCACTGACTCGATCTTGCACTGGACACTTCTGCACTCCAACCTGCTGCATGGCTGGGGAGCTTGGATGAGCTACCAGCGCACGGGAAATGTTGTGGATACGGCCCCCGTTCAACCATTCCATCCCACGCATCGCACAGGATGGCGAAGGATGGGGCATCCGTGAAGGATAGGGCGTCGGCATCTGAGCTGAATAGGAGAATTTTCCTGGCTATGAATTCAGAGATTGCGACACTTTTTCTGGAGCACTCCACGCAAAAATTGAGCCAGATGGAGAAAAACATTCTGGACTGCATAGCGAAGCTCAGCGATGGGCAAATCTGGCAGCGTCACGCGGCCCATGAAAACACGATTGGCAATTTAGTGTTGCATCTATGTGGGAATATGCGCCAATGGATTATGCACGGCGTGGGGGGCGCTCCCGATATTCGAACCCGTGACGCGGAGTTTTCCGCCGAAGGTGGCCTTTCCGCAGAAGAGTTGACTCAACTTTTGACGGACACCTTCCGTGAGGCAAGGGATGTCATCGCTGCGGTACCGCACGAACGGCTTGTTGCGCGCACCTCCCCGCAAAATCGGGATGTATCGATCCTGGATGCAATCTACATGGTCGTGGGACATGTACAGCAACACGCAGGACAGATCATCTTGCTGACGAAGCAAATGTTCGGGCAGGATTTAGACCTGACCATTCCCAGGCCACGATAGTCTGCAAGTAGGTCGGGATGGGATCGCCAGTTTCATCTCACACTTTGCAAATGCGGCGAAGGATGGGGTAGCTGTGGCCTTCGATTCTCTACGCCACCCGACGCGCCAATCCTCCTATGCAGGGATGAGAAGACGCGAAAATAGTAGCAAATAAAGGGCGAATCCACTGTATACTGGCCCGGTATCTCTCTGGGGCCTATGGTTCGTTTGCGTTGGATAGCGTCGATTTTCGCCGGTTGCATGGTCGTGTCTGCCCTGGCGCAGAACACGCCGGACGTAGCCGCATTGCGCGAAGCGGCGGAAAAAGGCAACACAATTGAACAACTCATCTTGGCTGGAATGTACCTGCAAGGCCAAGGCGTGCCGAAGGACGACGCACAGGCGGCCCACTGGTACCGCAAGGCTGCCGATCTGGGTGATGCCACGGCAGAGTTTGATTTAGGCGTGCTCTATGACGCGGGCCAGGGCGTGCCCAAGGACGACGCGCAGGCGGCCAAGTGGTACGGCAAGGCTGCGGAGCAGGGCAT
>DAHUZD010000053.1 GCA_027306745.1 Acidobacteriaceae bacterium | reverse complement strand
TCAGCGACTGGCTCGACCGCAACAAAGCGGCCTGTGCGTCCGCGATCGACAAACTTGACGCGGCCATCGATGCGCGCGTACAGCGTGTCATCGCTGCCGATGCCGACATTCAAGCCGGGCTTGATCTTGGTGCCGCGCTGGCGCACGATGATGGATCCGCCGGTGACCACCTGGCCGCCGAAGGCCTTTACGCCCAGCCGCTGCGCGTTGGAGTCGCGTCCGTTGCGGGAACTTCCGAGTCCTTTTTTATGTGCCATGGAACAATCCTCTCCTGTATCTGCGCCCGCTTACGCGCTGGCCGCGGTGTAGCTTTTGCCGTTGACCGTGATCTCGTTGATGCGCACTTCCGTGTAAGACTGCCGGTGCCCTTGCAGCTTTTTGTACTGCTTCTTGCGCTTGAAGTGAAAGACGAGAATCTTGGCGGCGCGGTCTTGTTTCAGAACCGAGGCGACCACCTTCACCGAGGCCGGCTTGATCTCCAAGGCTCCCGCTTCTGACGAGGCAGCCAGCACGTCTGTAAACTCGATGCTGCCCTCTGCGCCTTCCAGTTTTTCCACGCGGAGCACATCTCCCGGAGCGACCCGGTATTGCTTTCCACCCGTGCGAATGACTGCGTACATACATCCTCCAAGCCGCCGGGCGTCTGCGCCACAGCAGAGAAAAAATCTTCAGGCAAAACCATGCTTTGAATGGCCAGAGGAGCTGCCCGGATTCGGGCGCAAACCAGCCTGTGCGCACAGCCATCGTCTACGGCCCGATAGGTGCTTGGAACGCGGATCGCCTAACTGTTCTATGGTAACGGGGTTGCTGCCTGCGCGTCAACCGGCTTGTGCGCAGCCCGGGGGCGGGGTTGCGCGGATTGAAACAGATACACCCCCAGCACGGCGATCAGCGGCTCCAGCGGATGCCGGAAGCGCGCATGAACCGTGACAAAATAATAGATGAGCGGCACGGTGACGACGGCCCACACAAAGAGCGCCGCACCGGGCATTTTGCGCTTGCAGGCCAAGACCAGCCCCAACAACCCCGCCACGCTGGCAAAGGCGAAGTTGGCCACGCGGCCCGCCTCCACATACCAGGCGTCATCGGAGGGGTGGGGCACGCTGATCCAGAAAAAATAAAAGCGCTTCACGCAGTTCCGCGCGAACAGGCCGGGGTCGGCGGCGATGGCGGCCCGGGCCAATCGTCCGCGCATCTGTGCATAGGCCACCTCGCCCATCTGGCGATACAGGCGCAGTTGGTCCGGCGCTTGAAAGGGATGGTTGTACTCCATCAGAAATCCCTGCGCGCCGGGGCTGTTGCCCAAGTAGAGTTCCGCGCCAAAGTTGGCCCTCATGGGAAGAAAACGGTGAAAGGCCAGTGCGTTGCGCGCAATCCAAGGAGCCATGCAGCCCAGACAGACTAGCGCCGCAGCCGAGGCATGGGCAATCTGACGGCGCAGATTTTTTGTGCCCAACAAAATCCAAATGCCGTTGGCAGGAAGGAATAAAAGCAGCGATGGATTGCTGAGCGCAATCAATCCCCAAAGCAGGCCAAAGAGCAGCCAGCGCGGCAGCGTGCGTCCGTCTGTGTATTCGCATGGCGCGGCTTCCGGCTCGCCAACGCGGCGCATGCGCAAGGCCAGCACAATCACCAGCGTAAAGAGCCATGTGCTCAGCGACATCTCCCAGACCCAACGCACGGCATATTGCATCGCCGCCGGATACAGTGCCCAGATCCACGCTGCCCAGATCGCCACACGGCGGTTCAGGCAGCGCGCGGCAATTTCATACGTCGTGCGCGTGGTGAGCGCAGAAAAAAAACTGTTGATGGTAAGAATCACCCAGGCTGAGCGCAGCGTGAAGATGCCAAAGACGCGAAAGACCCCGGCCAGCAGCAGCGGGTACAGCGGTGCGACCCACGCCGTTGGCCCGGTGTGGCCGCGGAATGGATCCGCTAAGCCATAGCCGGTCACCAACGCGCGCGCGATTCGGCCCATCTCCCAGCCAAATTGGAAGTGATCGCCGTAGGCGCGAAAGCGATAGGTGTGGGCCAGCGTCATGTAGGCGACGCGCACCAGAAATGCGACCCAGAAGATCGTCCATGTGGGCAGAAATGGCTGGCGCTGCGGGTTCGATTCGGCGGATGGCTGCGGCTGGGGTTGCGTCAAGGCTTGGCTTCGGCTCGGTTGGGATGAAGAATGCGTCGCTGGCTTCGATTGTAGCCCGTTGCGGCCTAGGATTGCTTCACGGCCCGGAATCCGTTACACTCAATACTTGGTGCTGGCGTCTCGGTTGCTTCGCTGGCGCATCCTCGACAACGAATAGGATTAGACGTCATGGCACAGGTATGTGAAGTTTGCGGCAAAAAGCCGCAGTTTGGCAACAACATCTCCCACGCGCACAACGTAACCCGTCGGCGCTGGAACGTGAATCTGCAAACGGTCAAGGCCAAGCTGGGCGCGGCCAACAAGCGCGTGCGCGTTTGCTCCGGCTGCATCAAGTCAGGCAAGGTCGTCAAAGCGTAACGCTTTTTCTTCTGGTTTAACCAACGGCCATCCCTGCGCGGGGTGGCCGTTATGTTTTCACGTGGATGCATTCCTTCGTAGCCATACACACCTTGTCATTTCGAGAGAACGCAGACGAGTCGAATGAGAAGAATCCAGAGGGTGATGGCTGCGTCGATCAGGAAAATTCCATCGAGTGTGGTGAGTCTAAAGTTCGCAACATAAATACTGTCATCCTGAGGTCGCTGCGGCGACC
>DAHUZD010000195.1 GCA_027306745.1 Acidobacteriaceae bacterium | reverse complement strand
GCGCCTCCAGCAGCCGCACCAGACTGCACCAGGCGTCATTGGCGCGAGCAGCCAAGGCTGTGGTCGGAGCTGGCGCATCGATGGCGACAGCCGCTGCCGCCGCAGGAGCTGCATGGGAGCGCTCCAGGCGCAGCTTCAGGTGCAGCACCTCGCTGTAGAACTGGCGAAAATGCTGCAAGAGCAACGAATTTTCCGTTCGTACAACCGCCATACCACGCTCAAATCCACGGGGCCTGTTCGTGTCCGCGCCCGCTATCGGCTTCGTTGAAGCAGAAAACTATAACCCAAGATAAATCAACGCTTTTGCTGCTCTTTGTTCGGGGGATACTTTACATACAAAATCAACTCTGCCGGGGTGACGCCCCGGTCTTCGCTGCCGATGCCGATCACCTGCAGCATCTCATTCAACTCAATGTAGTCTGGATCGTAGGCCAAAGAAAAGAGCAGCACGCCCTGGCCGGCGACCAGACCCTCCTCACAAGCGACGTAGTGCCGCGCCGCACCCAGCACGCGTTTTTCGCGCATGGAGCGCTGGCGGTTGGCCGAGCCGATCAAGCACCGCTCCGCCCAAGCGACGGTTTCCGCGTCGGGAATGCCGGCCTGACAGCGTACAGCGAGAATCAAGCGGCGCGTAGCCCACTCTGGCTCAAAGGTAAGCGAGAAGATGCCGTCAGCAAAGCTGAAGGGAATGCCTACGTAATTTTCAGGAATTCCTTCGCGCAGAATGGCGTTGATGTACTGATCGACCGCGGCGAAGCTTTCCAGCAGATGCTTGTGGTCATAGGGTGGAAAGACGGGCGGGATCATCGACGCGCCCAGGCCGGCGACGTGACCGGCCAGCGCGCAATACTCCACGAAGAGCACGTAGGGATTGGTGCGTCCGGTGGCCAGCAGCGCTTCAAATGCGGGCAGGCCCGCGGTCAAGCTGCGGATGCGCATCAACTGCTGCGCCTCCATCTGTCTGCGTCCGCTGGCGGAGAGTGTGCGAATCTGTTCGTTCAAGTAAATGGCGCGCTCTCTCATTCGGCGCACGGTGGTGGCGCAGAGGCGCGTCAGAGAAGAATCCAAAGCCACTTCGCCGGTGGGCGGAACATAATCGTCCTGCGCCCAGACCTCGCGGCGGTAGACCACCCGCGCCAGAGGAACACTGGCAAAACGCGCGGCGACTGGCTCCGGCCCGGCCTGCAGGCCCAGCCGCGGCAGCAGGCGCGGAATCACGCTGGTGTCGGTCTCGTCTGCATCGGCAGCGGGCAGCTCGCCGCTGGAAACATAGCGCGATGCCTCCCCGCTGGCCTGCCCGCTTTGCAGCGCAGGCACGGTCAGGTAGATGGGCGTCGCCTGGCGCTTGGCCTCATCGGGCAATGCGCCCAGGTCAAACTCCAGCAGGGCGCCAGAACCCGTGTCGTAATGCACAGCCAATCCGTCGGGGAAAACCACTTCGACTTCGAGCACGCGGAAGACGCCGCGAAGAAGCTGCACCTCATCCACCTTGAGCGAGCGCAGACCCCAGCTAAACGGAACCGCCGCCAGCGTGTGGTATTGCGTCAGGCTCTCTTGGCGCAGCGTGAGCTGCTCAAAGTGCTGCGGCTGAAGCAGCATGCCCTCATACCATTCGATCCTGTCTGGAACATCATGCAAATGGGGACGCACTCGGAACCCTCTCCCGTGGCTGGCGCCCTGCGGCGCGGTTACTTCGCTGGGCCAAGCTCAAAATCCTTGGCCGCAAATTGAACGATCAGCTTGCCACCGTGCGGCAACAGCGCGCGATGGTCGCCCTTGGTCGCATAGTTGGCAAAGAGCACCACGCCATCGGCGACAGCCGTGCCCCGCACCACAACGGAGCCAACCTTCTGGCCCGGCACCCACTGCCACGACACCGTTTGCATCTTGCCGGGAGCCGTGCGCTCCATATCCGTGCGCTTGGCGAACCAATCCTTGGCCGACATGCCTGTCAGTTGTTTCAGCAGCTTGGCGTCATGCACCATCACCACATCCACATCGATGGGCCAGTTGTTGTTGGCCATGGGCGCCACCTGCACCATCATCGTGAGGCTGCCGCGCATGTGCAACACCGAACGCACTGAACGCAGCGCGCCGCAGCCGGTCGGCACGCCACACAGCGCGCCTGACAAAACCGCCGCGAGCAGGACGCGAATTCTGCGGGTGTACAACATAGATACGAAGGTGCCGCAGCGTGCAGATTATCGTTGCCGGAAAGCTTTGTCAATTTTTTCTATGGGTTACACCGCGCAAGCTCCAGTACTCTCTCAATACCGCCTGCCTGTGCAAAACTGGGCCAGTTCTGCGGCTGCGGCT
>DAHUZD010000176.1 GCA_027306745.1 Acidobacteriaceae bacterium | reverse complement strand
AGACTCTTGAGCTTCGCGCAACACCCGCGCAGACCATGACCAGCGGCGTGATGGAGAATGCCTCCACAGAAGCCGCAGCCGTTGGCAACGCGCCAGCCCCTGCACCGCAAATCTTCAACGTCAGCCGCATCGTGCCGCATCAGGATACGCACATGGTCGAGGTGCAGTACAACCAGATCGTGCCGGAAACGGTTGAAGGCCCCATGGATGATCCGGCCGTGCAGCAACTGCTGCTGATGGCCGCCGGCAACGGCATGGATCCCGGCGTGCAGGACGACTCCGTCGCGTTGCTGGCCCAGCAATGCAGCCAGGGCCGTTACTGCGCAGGCGGGCCGGTACGTACGGCGCTGATGGTGGCGCTGCGCTATGACCGCGATGCCAGCATGCGCGCCAAAGCCCTTGACGGCTTGCGGCCTTACGTGGCCGAGGATACACGCGTCCGCGACGCCATTCTGGAGTCGCTGCTGCATGATCCCAGCCAGCAGGTACGCAACTCCGCGCTGCACGTGCTGGAGCCGGTAGAGGCTGACAGCAGCGTGCACATGGTGCTGGAAACCCTGGCGCAGCAAGACCCCAGTCCGCAGATTCGCGCAGCCTCCGCGCAGGCGTTGCTGCAGATGCCTCCGACGCAATGACGCGTGCGCAGGCCAACAGCCGCGCGCGGCCACAGAGGGACTTGCAAAGCAGAATCGTGCGAAGATTGGTTTAACTTCATGCAGACGGGGCCACAGTCGGGATCGAACCGTTTCGTTCTCCACGCGGCAGCGCTTTTGGCGCTGGTGATGCCGTATGCGCGGCCAGCCGCTGCGCTGACACCTGTGCCCAGCGCGCCCGGCATCGCCTATTTTCACCATGCAAACCCCGGCTATCTCGGCGTGGACATCGAAGACCTAACCGCCGACCAGCGCAAGGCCTTCCACCTGCCTCAGCAGCAAGGCGTGGCCGTCGCTGCCGTGGACCATGATGCGCCCGCGGGCCAGGCCGGTCTGCACGCGCAGGATGTGGTGCTGCGCATTGACGGACAGCCGATTCACACCGCAGCGCAGGCCCACGCTCTGCTGCGCAAAAGTAAAGTTGGCCAAACGATGACCCTCACCGTCCTGCGCAATGGCAAAACGCTGGTGCGCACGGTGAAGCTGGCCAATCGCAGCCTGCTCGAAAAGCAGGCCTGGTCGCAACACTACTCCGTGCCAGACCCATCCCAGACGGGCACGCCCTCTGGAATGGCCTCTTCCACCTCGCAGCCAGAGATAAAGAACTTTACGCCGCAAAGTACTTTATCCCAGCCCAGCAGCCAGCCCGCTGCCGCCACGCCCGCCAAGCCGACACATCCGCCTGCGGGATTTTTCAGCTCAACCTCCTCCAGCCTCAGCAAGACCTTTGGGGCCAATGGCCTGTTGATGAGCTGGCTGCCCGGCACGAATGCTCTATATACCGGCGTGGAGTTGGACCCGCTCGGTTCGCAGTTGGCAGAGTTTTTCGGCATCTCCGACGAAACAGGACTGTTGGTCAAAAGCGTGGATTCGCGCAGCCCGGGTGAACGCGCCGGCCTGCGCGCCGGAGACATCGTGCTCAAGGTGGACGATGTGCCCATGACCTCGCGCAGCAAATGGCAGCACGTCGTCCACGCCGACCGCAACCGCCTGCTGCTGATCCAAATCCAGCGCAATGGCCATCCGGTCACGCTCACCATGTCCGTGCACGGAACGCAATAGGCCCCGCTCGCAGCCTTGCATGGCTTGACATTCCGCTCAGCCGCGGCTACGCTCGGCGACAATTGCAAACGGCCTTGGCCAGGATGATTCCATGACGCGCGGAAGCACGGCAGACAGCAACACCAAGACGGAGTACACACCCGCAACGGCCATCGCTTCGCCGCAGACGGCCCTGCAGCCGGAGCCGATGGCCTGGCTGGCCTTGGCGTTGACGCCCGGCCTGGGCCAGCTTCGCGTGGCGCGCGCCGTGGAAAGAGTCGGCAGCGCCGAACGCATCCTAAGCTTGCCACTCACCGAACTGGAAGCGCTCAATTTGCCCGCAGCCTCGGCGCAAAGCATCCACAGCGGCGCATCCATGGCCGAAGCGGAAAAGGAATACAAGCGCGTCACCGAGGCCGGTGGCCTGCTGATCACGCCCGCCGATGCGGCCTATCCGGAGCGCCTGCGCGAAATCTTTGATCCGCCCGTGGTGCTCTGGCTGCGCGGAGACCCAACTCTGCTGGCCTGGCCGGGCATCGCCATTGTCGGCACGCGCCAACCCACACCGTACGGAATGGGCATGGCGCAGATGCTGGCGCGCGATCTGGCCGCGCACGGGCTGGTGGTGTTAAGCGGCATGGCTCGCGGCGTGGATACGGCGGCCCATCGCGGCGCGCTGGAAGCGGGCGGAAAAACCATCGCCGTCTGGGGCACGGGCATTGACGTCATCTACCCGAAGGAGAACACGCGGCTGGCTGAACAGATTCTGGAGTCCGGCGGCACCATCCTCAGCGAATACGCCATGGGTACTTTTCCTGCACCGCAAAACTTTCCCATTCGCAATCGCATCTTGAGCGGCATGAGCGTGGGCGTGCTGGTAATCGAGGCCGGCGAGAACAGCGGCACGCGCATCACCGCCCGCTGCGCGCTGGAGCAGAACCGCGAGGTCTTCGCCGTGCCCGGCAACGTGACCACGCCCAACGCCTGGGGGCCGAACACGCTGATTAAGCAAGGCGCCAAGCTGGTCGCCACCTGGGAAGACGTCTGGGAAGACCTGCCCACACAAATCCGGCTGGAGGTCGAGGAGCGCACCGGCGCTGCATCCACAGACGCCTCTGGCGCATCTACCCTGTTTAGCCAGCCCGATCTTCCCGCCGAACAGCGGCTGGTATTTGACCTGTTGCGCCCGGATGAAGCCGTGCAAATCGACGAAATTGTCGAGCGGCTGGAGGGCAAAGCCAGCTCCTCGGAGATCTTCGCCGCCCTCTTTGAATTGGAGTTGTCGGGCAAGGTGCGCGCCCTGCCGGGAAAAAATTATTTGAAAGCCTTTTGATTCTTGCAGTTATGTGTACTTTTCCTGTGGGAATCCCCCCGCTTGCCCCAGGGGGCCAGTGGATTTCTTGCCCGCACTCGTGATAGTTTCCCGCTTGTTACCCCGGAGCCGGGGATGCGTCCAACGGGCAGGCTTCCCTTAGGAACATTGCAGCCGCTGCCGAACTGTACATCCAGCAGCATGGAACCACACCGGCACCTATATTGGTAGAACGCAGAAGAAGGATGGGAATGGCAAAAGCACTGGTCATCGTCGAGTCGCCGGCCAAGGCCAAGACGATCAACAAATATCTGGGCAATGACTACACCGTTGAGGCCACCATTGGCCACATCATGGACCTGCCCAAGAACAAGATTGGCGTGGATTTGGAAAGTGGCACCTTTGAGCCGGAGCTGATCGTGATGCCCGGCAAGGAAAAGGTGATGGACCGGCTGAAGAAGCTGGCCAGCACGGCCAGCGCCGTTTATCTGGCGCCTGACCAGGACCGCGAAGGCGAGGCCATCGCCTGGCATCTGCAAACACAACTGTCCAAGGCTGTGCGCAAACCGGCCACCATCCAGCGCGTCACCTTCAATGAGATTACGCAGAAGGCCGTCCGCGAAGCCTTTCAGCACGCCGGCAAGGTCGATGAGCATTTGGTGGATGCGCAGCAGACGCGGCGCGTGCTGGACCGCATCGTCGGCTACCAGATTTCTCCGCTGCTCTGGGACAAGGTGCGCCGTGGGCTTTCCGCAGGCCGCGTGCAGACGGTGGCCGTGCGCCTGATCGTCGAGCGCGAGCAGGAAATCAAAAGCTTTCACCCGGTCGAATACTGGACGCTGGACGCGCAACTGGCTCCCGCCACGCACAAGGAGCAGAGCTTCACCGCGCGCTTTATCGGCATCGATGGCAGGCGGGCCACGGTGGAAACCGTCAACTCGCCTGCGCTGCCCAATCGCGTGGAGGCCGAGGCCGCTGTTGCCGAATTGAAGACGGCGGTGTGGTCCGTGCGCTCGGTCGAGAAAAAGGAGCGGCGACAATTTCCGACGGCACCGTTCATCACCAGCAAATTGCAGCAGGACGCCTCGCGCAAGCTGGGCTTCAACGTGAAGCGCACCATGGGCGTGGCCCAGCGTTTATATGAAGGCGTTGAGGTCGGCGGTCAGGGCACGATCGGCCTGATCACCTACATGCGTACCGATTCGACGCGCGTTTCGCCGGACGCGGTGCAGACCGTGCGCGGCTACATTGGAAAAAATCTGGGCGCGCAGTATCTACCCACCAGCCCCAATACTTTCAAGGGCAAAAAAGATGCGCAGGATGCGCACGAGGCCATTCGTCCGACCAACGTCGATCTGACCCCGGATGCGATTCGCCGCTATTTGAGCGACGAACAGTACAAGCTCTACAAACTGATCTGGCAGCGCTTTGTGGCCTCGCAGATGGTGCCCGCGCTCTTTGACCAGACCACGGTGGAGATTGCAGCCAAGGCCCGGCGCACCTACGACTATCGCGTTACCGGCTCCGTGCTGAAGTTTGACGGATTTTTGAAGGTCTACGAAGAGGCCAAGGACTCCAAAGACGAGGACGATGAGTCGCTCGGCAATCGCCTGCCTGCGCTC
>DAHUZD010000155.1 GCA_027306745.1 Acidobacteriaceae bacterium | reverse complement strand
AAAATTGTTCTGCGCGGCAAAGAGATCAGCGCTGTATTAGAGTGGAGGCAACTGCATCCCCATGTCCATGACCCTGCATCAACTCGCTGCCGCGCTGGGCGCGCAATGCACAGCACCCGAGCCGGTGCAGTTGACCTGCACTCTGCGGCACGTCAGCAGCAGCCCGCAGGCCGATGCACAAGCGCTGGTTTTTGCCGAGTCGCGCGCTGCGCTGGATGCCGCGCTGGCCTCGCCCGCGGGTGCGGTTTTGCTAACGCCGGCTCTGGCTGCTGGCCTGACAGCCAGCCAGCCGCTGTTGCTGCATGCGCAGCCACGCTGGGCCTTTGCGCAGGCGGCCAGACTGTTGCGCGCGCCGTTGCGGGCCACGGGCGTACATCCCACCGCGGTTCTGGGCGCGCATGTTCATCTGGGTGCGCAGGTCTCCATCGGCCCGTATGCCGTGCTGGGCGCAAATGTGTCGATCGGCGACCATTCGCACATCGGCGCAGGCGCGGTGCTGGGTGATGGCGTGCGCATCGGCGCCGATTGCCAGATTCATCCGCGCGTGACTCTCTACAGTGGCACACAGATTGGCAACCGCGTCACACTCCACGCAGGCTGCGTGCTGGGATCAGACGGCTTCGGCTATGCGCGCCATGCGGAGTCGGGGGCGTATCTGCAATTTCCACAGCAGGGCACGCTGGTACTGGAGGACGATGTGGAGATTGGCGCCAACACCACCATCGATCGTGGCGCGCTGGAGGAAACGCGCATCGAACGCGGCAGCAAGCTGGACAATCTGGTGCACATCGGCCACAACGTGCGCGTGGGCCGGGATGTGGTCATCGCCGCGCAGACGGGCATCTCTGGCAGCAGCAGCGTGGGCGATGGCGCAGTTTTGGGCGGGCAGGTGGGCGTGGGCGAACATGCCGAGATTGGCCCGCAGGTGATTCTGGGCGGCGGCGCAGGCGTGCTGAGCCAGAAGAAATTGCGCGGCCCCGGCTCGGTTTTCTGGGGGCGTCCGGCGCAACCGCTGCGCGAGTATTTGAAGTCACTGGCCGCGCTGGCCCGGCTCAGCCGTCGAGCCAAGGAGTAGCCGTGGCCATCGTCGTGGTGGGCGGGCACACGCGCAACATTGGCAAGACCTCCGTTGTTGCTGGCATCATCGCCGCGCTGCCGCAATACAACTGGACGGCCTTCAAGATTACGCAATATGGGCATGGCCTGTGCTCCGCCAACGGAGAGGCCTGCGCCTGCGAAACCGCCAGCCACGCCGTTGCGATTACAGAGGAGCACGGGGCGGCCAGCGGCACCGACAGCGCGCGATTTTTGCAGGCGGGCGCGCGAAAATCCTTTTGGGTGCGCACGCGCCAAGGCCACCTGGCCGAGGCCATGCCCCACATCCGCAAAGAGCTGGAGCGGGCAGAGAACGCCATATTGGAGTCCAACAGCATCCTGCGCTTTTTGCAGCCAACGCTGCATTTGTCTGTGTTGAGCTACGCCGTTGCCGACTTCAAACCCAGCGCACAGTACTTTTTGGATCGCGCCGACGCCATAGTGCTGACATCGGCAGACACCGAGACCACACCAGCCTGGCCAACCAGCCTATTACAAGCTGTGCGCGGCAAGCCGGTCTTTGCCGCCCATCCGCCCTCTTTTTCCTCAGAAGAACTTACGCAATTCTTGCTGGAGCGGCTCGCGGCGGCACGCACCCTTGGCACGGAGAAATAACCCGGCACCATGCGGGAATGGCCGTTTTGCTGGGGAATAGCTCAACATGAAGATTTTGATTGCCTGCGAGAAATTTATTTGTTATAACAAATATCGTTTTCACTTTTATTGTGAAAACCGCCCGCGGGCGCACATCCCATTGCCGAGGAACCTATGCAAGCATCCCTTTGGAAACGCACTCTCTGCGGCCTGACGATTTTAGCCGGTCTGCACGCAACCGCACAAACCACACACTGGCAGATTGATCCGGCACACTCGGATGCGCTGTTTTCCGTCCGGCACATGGGCATCGCCAACGTGCATGGCAGCTTTTCAGGCGTAACCGGCTCTGCCACGCTCGATGACAAGGACATGGCGATGTCCAGCGTTGACGCCACCATCGACACCACCACAGTCGATACGGCCAATGCCATGCGCGACAAGGACCTGAAAGGCCCCAATTTTCTGGATGTCGTCAAGTTCCCCACCATGCACTTTGTCAGCACCAAGCTGGTGCAGACCGGCGGACAATGGCAGATGATCGGCAACCTGACGCTGCACGGCGTTACCAAACCTGTGACATTGGCGCTGGAAACAACGGGGAAAGATCAGTTGGATCCCTGGGGTAAGACGCGGCGTGGTTTCACGGCGACCACCACCATCAACCGGCGGGACTTTGGCGTGGTTTGGAGCGGAACGCTGAAATCGGGCGACGCCGTAGTTGACAACCAGGTACATATCAATTTAGAAATTGAGCTAATTCGCCAATAACAAGTAGGATGCAAGGATATGCGCGGCCGGGAGCAGTCCGTCTTGGCCGCGCAAAAAAAACATGCGACCCGCCAAGCCGACTTCCCCTGCCCGCAAGACCACTCGCCGCGCTGCGGCCCAGCCTGCGCACCGCCCGGCAGGCTTGCTGCAAAAAGATTTGCACCAGAGCGTTCCTTTCGCCAGCCTGCACGCAGAGGCGTTTTTGAACCTGCTGCGCACCGCGGATTATCTCCAGCGCAAGCTGCGCCTGACGCTGAAGCCATACGGCATTACGGATACGCAATACAACGTGCTGCGCATTCTGCGCGGAGCGGGTGCGCATCCGCTTCCCTGCTCGGAGAGTGGCGAGCGGCTGATCAGCCAAGTGCCGGATATTACCCGGCTGCTGGACCGCATGGAGCGCGGCGGGCTGATCCGGCGCGAGCGGGATGACCAGGACCGCCGGATGGTTTTGTCGCGCATTACGCCGAGCGGCCTGGGGAAATTAAAAGACCTAGATGGAGTTCTGGAGCGCTGCGTGGAAAAGATGCTGGAGCATTTGACGCGGCAGGAACTGTTGCAAATGACCGCGTTGCTGGAAGACGCGCGGCACCCCGAGGTGCGGAAAAAGAAGCGCGGTGCAAAGAGCGCCACTTCGTAAACGCGAAACGACTGCCGACGGTTTAGACGACTCGGGCTTTTATGCCCGGTTGCGAATGGAAGTCACGTGTGCGGGCAGGTGCGCAGGGCTGGCAGGCGGAAGGGCCTCTGGCGCAGCCGAGGAGGCCGTGGCCAGCACCTGCTGCTTGAGAATCTGATGGTGCAGGCAATACAGCGCCAGCTCCAACCGGTCTGAGACGCCCAGTTTGTCGTAGACCTTGCGCAGATAATTCTTAATCACCTGTTCGGTGGTGCCTAGCTTGTAGGCGATTTCCTTGTTGCGCATTCCCTGCGTAATGCAGCCCATAATCTCCAGCTCGCGCGGCGTGAGCCGGGGCTGAATCTTCGGACTGGTCAGTTGATTGGCCTGGGCGCGATAGGCTTCGATCACCCAACTGACCGACTGGTTGTCGATCCAAGTTTCACCCATGGCAATTTTGCGCACGCAGCGCACCAGCAAGTCAGGCGGAATGGAGCGGGCAACCACACCGCGCACGCCACGCCGATAGAGATCAACGATATTGCTCTCTTTGGTCTCCACCACTTGCACAATGATCTTTGCATCGGGCGCCCGGCGCATGATTTCAGGAACACTGTCGCCGGAGTTGCCGATCAGATTGCCTTCCAGCAGCACCACGTCGGCGGGATAGCGGTCCAAGGCCAGCAGAAGGCCGGCGTAATTCTCCGCTTGTGCGACGACACGGATGTCGTCCTCAACGGCAAAGACCTTGCGTATGCCCACGCGGTAAATCGCCTGGGTGTCGGCCAGTATGACGCGAACACCGCCGATCTGTTCAACTTCGTCTGTGGGCTGCACTTCCACGTCAACC
>DAHUZD010000134.1 GCA_027306745.1 Acidobacteriaceae bacterium | reverse complement strand
TGCAGGTGGAGATGGCGTCCTGCTCATCGACCGCACCCCACTCACTGCCGCCAATGGCCCAGGTGCCGAGGCCGATGCGTGAGACGCGCACTCCGTTCAGTGTGGTGGTTTCCATGGTCGTCCTCGGCGTGGGCTGTGGGGGTGTTTACTCCAGCTCGTACCCGGCGAAGAAGTAGCCAATTTCAAACTTGGCGGTTTCTTCGGCATCGGAGCCGTGAATGGCGTTTTCCTCAATGCTACTGGCGAACTTTTTGCGGACGGTGCCCTCTTCGGCGTTGGCCGGATTGGTGGCGCCCATCAGCTTGCGCAGGTCGGCAATGGCGTTTTCTTTTTCGAGCACCATCACGTAGATTGGCCCGGAGGACATGAACGTGGTCAGCGACTCAAAGAACGGGCGCGCGGCGTGTACGGCGTAAAAGCCTGCGGCCTGCGGCTTGCTGATGCTCAACTTTTTGATGGCGGCAATGCGGAAGCCAGCGGCCTCGATCATGGCGAGAATGCCGCCGGTGTGGCCCTTGCGGACTGCGTCTGGCTTAACGATGCTGAATGTGCGTTGCAAAGAACTCTCCTTGGTGTGTGAATCCATGTGTATGCATCCAGTGTATCGGATGGGATGGGCTTTATTGGGTTGCCCGCCGACAAACAAGCATCCAGTCAGCCTGCGCAGTGCGCCGTCCGACTGGATGCTGCGGGGGTGTTGATTCCTGTGGCCTGGCTGTTTATGCCTTGCCTATGGCCTTGGCCATGGTTTCGCCAATCAGCGCGGGAGATTGCACCACATGAATGCCGGCGGCGGTCAGCGCCTTCATCTTGTCGGCCGCCGTGCCTTGGCCGCCAGAGATGATCGCGCCGGCGTGGCCCATGCGGCGTCCCGGCGGTGCGGTTTGTCCAGCGATGAAGCCGACCACCGGCTTCTTGACGTGCTGCTTGACGTACTCCGCGGCTGCCTCTTCCGCCGTGCCGCCGATTTCGCCAATCAGAATGATGGCCTCCGTCTCCGGGTCGGCGTTCAATAGCTTCAGCGCGTCCACGTGCGTGGTGCCGATAATGGGGTCGCCGCCGATGCCGATGGCGGTGGACTGGCCGATGCCGCGCTGCGTCAACTGATGCACGGCTTCATAGGTCAGCGTGCCGGAGCGCGAGATGATGCCGACGGAGCCTTCCTTGTGAATGCGTCCGGGCATGATGCCGATCTTGCACTTGCCCGGCGAGATGACGCCGGGGCAGTTCGGCCCGATCAACCGCGAGGCGGAGTTCTTCAGCTTGCTCCAAACGCGCACCATGTCGAGCGCGGGAATGCCTTCGGTGATGCAGACGATCAGCGGCAGGCCGGCGTCCTCGGCTTCGAGAATGGCGTCAGCGGCAAACGGCGGCGGCACAAAAATCACCGTGGCGTTGGCGCCGGTTTTTTCGACGGCCTGCTGCACGGTGTCAAAGACCGGCCAGCCTTCATGCTGAGTGCCGCCCTTGCCTGGAGTGACGCCGCCGACCACGTTGGTTCCGTACTCCGCACAGCCCTTGGCGTGGAAGGTGCCTTCTTTGCCGGTGATGCCCTGCACGATCAGGCGCGTATTCTTATCAACCAGTACTGACATATAGCTTTTAGCTCCTAGCTCTTAGCTTTTAGCCGCTTTTGCGGACAAGGTTCCAATCAGCCCACTCAGCATCTTGCCCACTTCCAAGCTGAGCGCCTCCACACTTTGCAGCATATCCGCGCGGACATATCGCAATCGTCGTGCCACTTCCATTTGCGTTTGCAATTCGCAATTCGATCCCTGTGCTTGACCTAAGAAGTGACGAAACTCTCCATCCGTCAGCCTTCCACGCCCTTCGGCGATATTGCTGGCCACCGATACGGCGGCGCGACGCATCTGCGAGGTCAATCCATACATCTCGGAGGATGGGAAGTCTTGCGTTAGCGTGTAGATGCCCGCCGTCATTTCCACGGCCCGCTGCCACACCACCAAGTCCCGAAAGGACTGCGTCATTCTGTGCCCTTTCTTCTCCGCATCTAATAGCTAATAGCTAATAGCTAACAGCTAACAGCTATTGGCTGCTTTTCGCCGCTTTCACGGCAATCTCTGCCGCGTCCTTCATGGTTTCGCCGATCAAAAAATTCAGGCCGGAATCCTTCAGGATTTTGCGGCCCTGCTCCACGTTGGTGCCTTCCAGGCGCAGAATGATCGGCACCTGCACGTTGGTCTTCTTCGCGGCTTCGACCACGCCCTGCGCCAGTGTGTCCACGCGCAGAATGCCGCCGAAGATGTTGATGAAGACTGCCTTCACGTTTTTGTCGGAGAGCAAAATCTCAAAGGCGTGCTCGATCTGCTGCTGGTTGGCGCCGCCGCCCACATCCAAAAAGTTGGCAGGCATGCCGCCCGCGTACTGAATGATGTCCATGGTGGCCATGGCCAGGCCCGCGCCGTTGACCATGCAGGCGATGTTGCCGTCCAGCTTGATGTAGTTCAGCGCATACTTGGAGGCTTCCACTTCGAGCGGGTCTTCCTCGGCCACGTCGCGCAGTTCCTTCAAATCCTTGTGCCGGAACATGGCGTTGTCGTCGAAGTTGATCTTGCAGTCGAGCGCGAAGAGCCGGTCATCTTTGGTGGTGATGAAGGGGTTGATCTCCATCAGCGAGGCATCAGTCTCGGCGCAGGCCTTGAAGAGGCCGGACATCAATTGCACGGCAGGCGCGATCTGCGTGGGCTTCAACCCCAGCGCGAAGGCCAGCTTGCGCGCCTGATACGGTTGGAAGCCGACGGCAGGATCGATGAACTCCTTGTGGATGGCCTTGGGGTCTTTGGCTGCGACCTCTTCAATCTCCATGCCGCCAGCCTGCGAGGCCATAAAGACCATCTTGGCCGTGGCGCGATCCAGCACGACGCCGAGGTACAGCTCGCGGTCAATGGGCGCGGTCTCTTCGATCAGAAGGCGCTGCACCTTCTGGCCCTGCGGGCCGGTCTGGTGCGTGATGAGCTGCATGCCCAGAATTTTCTTGGCGTACTCCTCAGCCTCGGCCAGATTTTTGGCCACCTTGACGCCGCCGCCCTTGCCGCGGCCTCCGGCATGAATCTGCGCTTTGACGACCACGCCGCTTGCGCCTGCAGCCAAGAGCCGCCGCGCCACGTCCACGGCCTCTTCCACCGTGTTGGCCACTTCGCCGCGTGGAACCGCGACGCCATATTTTGCAAGTATGTCTTTTGCCTGATACTCGTGAATTTTCATAAGGGGTCAGTGCATCACCGGCATCCGCGCCGCGCAAGGGGTGGTGCAGCCCTGAGCGGGATAGCAGCAAATGAGGCGAACACTCGATATTATCGAACGAGCGGGAGACGGGCAAATTTTACATTCCAGCCCAGCAGGGGAATTGGGTGCCGATTCAAACTTTGCAACAGGTTTTGCGGCAGACCATCGAACAGCGCGCGCCGCTGAGTCGCATGGATGCGACCGCGGCCATGCGCGCGATCTTGGCCGATGCCGACAACCAGATTCCTGATGCGCAGATCGCCGCATTGCTGGCTGCGTTGGCCATGCGGGGCGTTGCGGCAGAGGAACTGGCTGGCTTTGTCGATGCCATGCGCGCCGCGGCCATTCCCATGCCCATTGGCGAGGACGAGCGCGCGCAGTTGGTGGACACCTGCGGCACGGGCGGTGATGCCAGCGGCACCTTCAACATTTCTACCGGCGCGGCGCTGGTGGCCGCTGCGGCGGGAGCAAAAATCGCCAAGCATGGCAATCGCGGCATCACTTCGCGCTGCGGCTCGGCGGATGTGCTGGAGGCGTTGGGCGTGCCGGTGAATCTGGCTCCGCAGCCTGCGGCAGAGTGTTTGCGCCAGACGGGCTTCGTCTTCTTATTTGCGCCGACCTTTCATCCGGCGATGCGGCGCGTGCAGCCGTTGCGGCGTGCATTGGGCTTTCGCACCGTCTTCAACATTCTTGGGCCGCTGGCCAATCCGGCGGGTGCGCGCAGGCAGGTGGTGGGTGTCTTCGCGCGCGCGATGGCTCCGCTGCTGGCAGAGGCGATGCGCTTGCTCGGCGTGGAACATGGATTGGTTGTGCATGGACAAGGCGCGCCGGAGCCGTCTGCTGCGGGCATCGATGAGCTTTCACTCGCCGGCCCCAGCCTGTTGGCAGAGCTGCACGCAGGTCGTGTAACCGAGCGCCTGCTGACGCTGAGCGAAGTGGGATTGCCCATGGCGCCGCTCTCCGTGCTGGCGGGCGGCGATGCGCAGCAGAACGCCGCGTTGCTGACGGAAATCTTTGCCGGGCAGCCCGGACCGCGCCGCGACATTGTGGTGTTGAATGCGGCGGCTGCGCTCTGTGTTGCCGGATTGGCACCCACGCTGCGCGATGGGGTTGCGCAGGCAGCCGAGGCCATTGACTCTGGCGCTGCGCGGCGTACACTGGCGGCATTGGCGGAGTTTGGCGCGTCTGCAGCCGCACACTGAGCAGCACGCTCTTCACTTCGCGTACAGGAGGCTGCTATGCCGGAAGCTCTGATCGCCAAGCTGCCCGCTAAACCACTCCCCGAAGCCGAGGCCGTTTACAGTCGCTGGATCGCGCATTTGGACGCGGAGTTTACCCGCCACCAGAATACGGATCGCCGCGCTGAAATTGTGCGCGATGAGCTGCACCAGTTGTTTCTGGGGCGTCCGCACGGCGGTAAGCTGAACTTTACGCTGGACACGGAGCTGCCCTTCAATGTGCTGGAGCTGACGCTGGACCCGCGCAACATTACCTTTGAAGCGGAAAGCTACGATGATGTGGATCCGGAGCTGTACGCGCTGCGCAAGCCGCTGCTCTGGTTCTGGCGCATGTTTGACCGCTCGCCCGTCGGGCTGAACCACTGGGTGGGCGTGCGCCTGCGCTCCATGCTGGGCCACCACATTTTTCGCCACATGGGCCATGGCGTAAAAATCTGCCACAACGTTACATTCACCTTCGGCTACAACCTGATCTTGGAAGACAACTGCCACGTACGCTCGAACGTGCTGCTGGACGACCGCAGCGAGCTGATCGTGCCCGGCGGGGCCATGGTCACCGAGAGTTTTCCGCGGCGCTGAAGGTGCGCATAGGGCTGTCGTCGGCGGTCTTTGCGCTCCATTGCAGAGAAGCCTTGCGTGCTACCATCGCTGAAGGCGTGCCCGTGCCGCCGCCATCGAACTTATTTCATGAATAATCTGCACTTCGTTCTCATCTTGTTTCAAGTCGCCGTGTTGCTGTTTGCGCTTAGCCTGCATGAGGCCGCGCATGGTTGGATGGCCAGCCGCTGCGGCGACCAGACGGCACGCATGTTGGGCCGCATCACGCTGAACCCGCTGCCGCACATCGACATGGTGGGCACGATTCTGGTGCCCGCACTCTCCATCTTTGCTGGATGGCCGTTGATTGGCTGGGCCAAGCCCACGCCGGTGAATACGCGCAACTTCAAGAATTTTGTCCGCGACGATGTGATGACCACGTTGGCCGGCCCCATGAGCAATTTGCTAATGGCCGTGGCCTCGCTGGTGTTGTTGCTGCTGCTGAAGTTTTTGAGCGCGCAAACCGTGGTGGCCGCGATTCTCTCCGTGCAGATGGGTGCGGCCGATGCGGGCGTGGTGAACGGCAGCCCGGTGGTTTTTCCGCTGGCGCTATTGCTGTATTACGCCGTGTTTTTGAATCTGTTGCTGGTGGCCTTCAACCTGCTGCCGCTGCCGCCGCTCGATGGCAGCCACCTGTTGCGCCACATGCTGCCGTACAACTGGCTGCGCATCTATGATTCGCTCGGCATCGTCAGCATGATTTTGATCTTCCTCTTTGGCGGACGCCTGATCGGCCTGTTTTTGAATCCAGCCATGGCGCTGTTCAATCACATTTTGCTGACGCTATAGGTGCTCGCCTGCACGACGGCGCGCCTGCGGGCAGCCCAACTCGTCGCCGGGCACGAATTCCGGTACCATCGGGAAGAAAGCATCCAGCATGACGACCCCATCCACCCATTCCCCCGCGCCAATGCGTGCCGCTCAACGAGTCCTGAGCGGAGTGCGCCCGACCGGCAAGCTGCACTTGGGCAACGCCATGGGCGCGGTCAACAATTGGCTTCGGTTGCAGCGCGAATATGACTGCTACTTCTTCATCGCCGACTGGCATGCGCTGACCACCGATTACGCCGACACATCCGCCGTGCGCCAGAATACGCTGGAGGTCGCGCTCGACCTGATGGGCGCTGGCCTGGACCCGGAGCAGTGCGTGCTCTTCGTGCAATCGCATGTGCCGCAGCATGCGGAGTTGCATCTGCTCTTTTCCATGATTACGCCGCTCAGATGGCTGGAGCGTGTGCCCACATATAAGGAGCAGCAGGAGAACCTGAGCGGCAGAGATTTGAGCACCTATGGCTTTCTTGGCTACCCATTGTTGCAATCGGCGGACATTCTGCTCTACCAGGCAGACCTTGTTCCCGTCGGCCAGGATCAGGTGGCGCACGTCGAGCTGACGCGCGAGGTTGCGCGGCGATTCAACCAGTTTTATCCAGCGCAGCCCGATGTGCTGCCAGAGCCGAAGGTTTTGTTGACGCCTTCGCCCAAGCTGCCCGGCGTGGATGGTCGCAAGATGTCCAAGAGCTACGGCAACACCATTCTGCTGGCAGACCCGGAGCCAGAGGTGCGCCAAAAGTTGAAGACGATGGTGACCGATCCGGCGCGTGTTCGCCGCACCGACAAGGGCAACCCGGACATCTGCCCGGTCTTCGATCTGCACAAGGTTTTTTCCAATGCAGAGACGCAGCAAAAAGTCCGCGAAGGCTGCACCACGGCGAGCATTGGTTGCATTGAGTGCAAGGGCTGGGCCGCCGACGGCATCGTGCGCTATATTGCGCCCATGCAGGAGCGCCGCGCCGCGCTGGCTGCCAAGCCGCAGCAGGTTTGGCAGACGCTGCACGCCGGTGCGGAGCGTGCGCAGCAGAGGGCCGAGGCCACCATGCGCCAAGTGCGCGATGCCATGCGTCTCGCGCCCCACGCCGCACCCATTGCTTCAGAAAAGGAAGCCACGCGCGCATGACGGAGTTCGATCCCAAAGAAAATCCTTCTCAGCAAACGCAGGCAGATATGGGCGTGCAGGCATCGCTGCCGCTTGCGCCTGCACCACCCAAGGTAGAGGAGAGCGCGTACCCATTTTCCGTAAGCGTGGGCCAGGTTTACGACGGCCCCATGGATTTGTTGCTGGACCTGATTCGCAAGCAGGACATCGACATTTACGACATTCCCATCGCCAGGATTACGGCGCAGTTCCTTGCCTATGTCGAGACGCTCAAGCAGTCCGATGTGGACGCTGCGGGCGAGTTCATCTACATGGCCTCGCTGCTGATTCACATCAAGAGCAAGATGCTCTTGCCACGCGCCGATGATGGCACCACCGATGGTGCGCAGGAGGATCCGCGCCGCGAGTTGGTCGAGCGTTTGCTCGAACACGAGAAGTTCAAAAACGCCGCGCAGATGCTGTTGCAAAAACAAATGGTGGAAGAGGCGACTTGGACCAACCCCGCGCTGCGTGAGTTCCGCGATGCGCCTGGCACAGAGCAGGAGATTGCCGCCGACACGGTCGATCTGGTGCGAGTCTTTCGTGAGATTCTGGATCGCGCCAAGCAGCGGCCCGTGCTCAATGTGGATGAGGATGCCGTCACCGTGGCGCAGATGATCGACTACGTGCGCCGCCGCCTGATCACAGAAGATCGCCCCGTGCGCCTGCGCCAACTGTTGCACACGCTTCGTTCGGAGCGCGCGCTGATCTGCACCTTTCTCGCACTGCTGGAGTTGGTGCGTTTGCAGGCCATCCTGCTGCGGCAAGACCGCACCTTCAGCGAGATTCTCATCAAGAAGCATGAAAACTTTGACTCCGTGCAGACGGAAGGGCGCGACGACTGGCGCTAGGCACCTAGGCACAACCATCCCCGCCATTGATATGCTGAAGAAGCACAGGAACCCATGAGCATAAAAGCCAAGATCGAGGCCGTCATTTACGCGGCAGAAGAACCCGTAACACTGGCGCAGTTGGCCGATGTTTTCGGTGCAGAGATCCTTTCCGCGCAGGCGCAAGAGCCGGAGCCGGATGAGAATGCGCCGTCCGCAGATGAAGCGCCAACGATGGACGAGGAAAAGGCTGCTGAGGCCGCCGCCGAAGTCGTTGCCGATGACGCGGGCAAAGAAGACGCCACTGCGAACAGCGCAGAGCAGCCCATGCTGCCTGTGGCTGAGGATGCAGCCAAGCTGGCGCGCCAGCAAGAGCGCAAGGTGCGTGCGGCCATTGAGCAGGTTGTGCAGTCGCTGATTGAGGATTATGCCAGCGACGAGCGTGGCATGGAGATTCGTGAGATTGCTGGCGGCTACCGCATGGCCACCAAGGCGCAGTATCACGATGGTGTGCGCGCCTTTGTCAAGCGGCTAAAGCCGCCGATGAAGCTCTCGCTGCAAGCGCTGGAAACGCTGGCCGTCATCGCCTACAAGCAACCTGTTACTGCACCGGAGATCAGCGAGATTCGAGGCGTAGATTCCGGCGGCGTTCTCGGCAGCCTGATCAGCCGCAAGCTTATCGCAACGGCTGGACGCAAGCAGGTGGTTGGTCGCCCCATTTTGTACAAGACCACGCGCGAATTTTTGCTGCGCTTTGGTTTGAAGGATTTGAACGACCTGCCCAGCATTGAAGAGTTTGAAAAGATGGCTGCCGCCATGGAAGAGGCCGAGACCATCGCCGCGCCGCACGCGGAGCCATTGGCAGAGGCAGGCGCGGAATCGTCTGAGGCGCAGTCCGCCGACGCGGAAGAAGAGACCATCGCAGAGCGTCTGGCCGCTGCGGAAGAAATGGAAGCAGACGATGCCACCGCAGAAACCGTCGAAGACGAAGCGCGCTAACGCTGGCCCCAGGGCTGGTGCAGAGCGCAGCCAGACCGCCAACGCTCCAGAGCAAGGGCCGCAGCGACTGCAAAAAATTCTCGCCGCCGCCGGGGTCGCTTCGCGGCGCAAGGCCGAGGAGTTGATCGCGCAGGGCCGCGTGCAGGTCAATAAAGAAACCGTTTCCACGCTGGGAGCCAAGGCCGATCCGCAGCACGATGACATCCGTGTGGATGGCAAACGTGTGCATGCCGTCGAGACCTTTCGCTATTTCATGCTCAACAAGCCGAAGGGCTACGTGACCACCACCAGCGACCCGGAAGGCCGACCCACGGTCATGGAATTTTTCTCGCGCATTCCGCTGCGGCTTTATCCGGTCGGGCGTTTGGATTATCTCAGCGATGGTTTGTTGCTGGTGACCAACGATGGCGGGCTGATGCAGAAGCTGACGCATGCCTCCTCGCACGTGCCGAAAACATATTTGGTGAAGGTGAGCGGGGTACCCACGGAGGACGCGCTAAACCGGCTGCGTCGCGGCGTCTCTATTCCGCTGGGCAAGCCCGGATCGAATGAGG
>DAHUZD010000123.1 GCA_027306745.1 Acidobacteriaceae bacterium | reverse complement strand
ATGTATCCGCGATGACCTCCAATCGCGCCAGCGCCTCGTCCAAATCTGGCTGCGGCCCCTGGCTGAGAATCCACGCCACCTTCATCTGCGGCAGTGCGGAGATTTTGCTCAGTCCGCTGAGCACGAATGTCAGCGCCCGATGTGTGCCGGGGGCAAAGCTGTGCGCGCGAGCAACCGGCTGCGGTTCCGCGTCCAACGCGTAGTCTAGAAACACTTCATCCACAATCAACGCCAGGCCATGTTCGGCACAGATGGCCTCCAGCGCTTGCCGCTCCTGAGGCTGCGTAAAGTGGCCGGTGGGATTGTTCGGCTGCACCACGACGATGGCGCGGGTGCGTGGGGTCATCGCGGCGCGCAATGCGGCCAAGTCAATGTGCCAGCCATGATCGTAGAAGAGCGGATACGGCACGAGACGCACCGAGTCCAACGCTGCCAGAAAATCAAAGAGCGGATAGCTGGGCTGCGCGATGAGAATCTCATCGCCGGGATCGCAGAGCAGCCGGAACAAAAAGCTGTAGGCCTCGCTGGTGCTGGTGGTCAGCGTGATGGCGTCGGGATCAACGACCACGCCTGTTCCCTGCTGGTAGTAGGTAGCCACAGCTTCACGAGCACTGCGCAGGCCGCGCGGATCGGGATTGTAGACGGAGGATTGCGGAGCGCACAGAGACTGCCCCCACGCTGCTGGGTCATAAGAAAAACCGCAGGTGGTTGGGTTGGATGCCGTCAGATCCAGCAAAGGTTGCGATTGCGCGCGTGCGGCACGCACGGCCGCGGCATAGGCGGTCTCGCGCAGATCCCAACGCGTACGTTCAGAGAATTTTTGCAGCATGGCGCTGCAAGCATTCTATCGCCCAATACGCACGCAACCCGACAAGCATCCAGATGCTGTGATCTGTGCGGCTTGCAGTGGGGTTTATTTGACGGCGGCCGGGGCTGGTTCCTGCCAGACACGTACGTAGTCCACCAGCATTTGCGCTGGAAAGACGGTACTGGCGCTGGGTGAGCCGGGATAGCTGCCACCCACGGCAAGGTTCAGAATGAAGAAGAACTTGCCCGCGTCAAAGGGCCAAACTGCGCCCGCAGGCAAACTGGCTGGAGTGTAGCTGGCATATACGTTTGTTGTGGAATCCACGTAATACTGCACGCTCTTCGGCGACCAGAGGATGCCAAAGGTGTGGAATCCGCTGGAGTAATCCGCGCCGCCGGGCAAAACATATTGTGTGCCGATCAAAGAGCCAGTAAAGCCTGTGCCATGGATGGAACCCGTGTTGATCGTCGGCTGGCTGCCAATGTTCTCCATGATGTCCATCTCGCCACAGGCAGGCCAATTCACCGTGGTGATGTTGTCGCCCAGCATCCAGAAGGCCGGCCACAGACCCTGCCCTTGCGGAATTTGGATGCTGGCCTCAATGCGCCCATATTGAAAACTTTGCAGCCCCTGGGTTTTGATGCGCGCCGAGGTGAACTGGCCCTGCGCATTCTTCACGGCAAGAATGTGCAGGTATCCATCTGTGCCAACGTAGACATTCGGCGTGGACGGGTTGCATGGGGCGGTACTGGAATTGTAGGCGCAGTACGTCTCCAGCTCATTGTTGCCCCAGCCGCCTGCGCCGGTGTCATAGGTCCAATTGGCAGGGTTGGGAGCCGACTGCGTCGTAGCCCCGTTAAATTCATCCGACCAGACGAGTTGTTCCGTTGCAGGCGGGGATGGAGGAGTTGGCGGAGTTGGCGCAGGAGGTGCACTCGTGCTGGA
>DAHUZD010000109.1 GCA_027306745.1 Acidobacteriaceae bacterium | reverse complement strand
GTGTCAATCGTCAGCGGCATGGTCTTGTCTTCGACCACACCACGCCAGCCTTCGATAAAGCCGACAAACTCATCACCATAGTGGAAGATTCCCTTCCGCACCGCGGCACGAATCACCGCGTTCAATCCGGGGCAATCGCCTCCACCAGTCAGCACACCAATCCGCATCTTGCATTCTCCTTAGGGATATTTTCGTTGGGTAATTCTGTTACAACTCACCACGCCGCTGTCCGCAATTGCCTGCCCAGCGAGCGCCAGTCCTGTTGAGCATGCACGCGCTCAGTGTTTGGGCGCGCGTTGCAACTCGATCTTTTTGATGGCCAGCTTGCCATCCAGCCAAATGCCCTTGGCATCCACCTGCCAATCATCATCGCGTTGCGTTGCGGCAATCCAATCCGTCACCTTGGCGTTGCTCTCTGCATCCAGCGGATACACAGAACCGGCATCGGTCACGATGGCGTAGCCACTCTTCGCGCAATCCGGCATCTGCAGGCACTCCTTGGTGTGCTCGCGCAGCAGTGAGTGCACATCTTTTCCGTCGCGCTCATTCCAACAGGAGTTGTCGATCAGATAGCCGCGCACATGCACCTTTTGCCCATGTGACGAAGCCGGGCAAACCGCGCCCGCCAGCAACAGGCACACCACGGGAATCACGATCGTCAGATGTTTGAAAAACCGTTTCATACAGTGGAACTCCAAAGATCATCATATACCGAAGCCAGCGCATGACTGGTGTGCGATGGACGACTGATGGGCGTGTTTGAGGTCACACAGACCGAAGATGCTCAGCCGTGGGCGGAGTCCTCATCCGCGTAGAGATTGGCGATGGCCTGCGCGTAACGTTCCAGCACCACGCGGCGCTTGAGCTTCATGCTGGGCGTCAATTCTCCGCCTTCGAGCGTCCACTCCTCGGCGACCAAGTGGAAGCGCTTGAGCGTCTCAAAGCGGGCCAGAGTGGCGTTCACCTCATTCACAATCTTTTGGTACTCGGCCAGCACGTGCGGGTCAGCAACCAAAGCGGCGCGGTTCTGTGTGACGATGCCCTTGGCCCTGGCCCAAGCCTCCAGCGCGGTGAAGTTCGGCGAGATCAACACAGCGGCAAACTTGTGGCGATCCCCAACAACGCAGGCCTGGCCCACGAAGACGCTCGCTTTCAGCTTGCCTTCAATCGGCTGGGGCGCAATCAGCTTGCCGCCAGAGGTCTTCAGCAGCTCCTTTTTGCGGTCTGTAATAAATAGGAAGCCTGCATCATCGATGCGTGCAATGTCGCCGGTTTGGAACCAGCCGTCAGGGGTAAAGGCCTCGGTGGTCTGCTGCGGCTTATGCCAGTAGCCGGTAAAGATGGAAGGCCCACGCACCAGCAACTCTCCATCTGCGGCCAGCTTGACCTCAACATTGGGCAACACGCGGCCCACCGAACCGATCTGATACGCCTGTTGATTGTTCAGCGCAATGACGGGCGAAGTTTCCGTCAGGCCGTAGCCCTCAAAGATGCGAATGCCCGCGTCGAGAAACCAGTGGGCCACGTCCATGCTGAGCGGCGCACCGCCAGAAAGAAAGTGCTGTACACGTCCGCCAAATCCGGCGCGAATTTTGGCAAAGGCCAGCCGGTCAGCCAGCTTCCACGCCAGACTGTCGGGGGTCTGCCCACGCAGAACCGTCTCCCGCTGCGCGGCACCGCGACTGAGTGCCCAATGCAACAGTGCATTGCGCACGGCGGATTCTCCGGCGCGCCGCAAGACCTCTTGGCGGATTTTTTCATAGACGCGCGGCACAGCGACAAAGATGGTCGGGCTCACCTCACGCATGGCTGCGGGCAGCAGCTCAAATTGCGGGCAGTAGGCCAGCGTCGCGCCGTAACCAAACAGGGCGTAGTCCAGATGCCGGGCCGTGATGTGCGACAGTGGCAGAAACGAGATGCAGGAATCCTGCGCACCCCAGCCAAAGAGCGTGGTGGAGTGGTTCAGATTCGCGGCGATGTTGCCATGTGTCAGCAACACGCCTTTGGACTCACCCGTGGTGCCCGATGTGTAGATGATGGTGGCCGCATCCTCTGGCTGCACGCTGGCCACGCGGCGGTCAAATTCTGCATCCCGCTCCAGGCGCGGCCCCGTGGCAGAGGTGGAGACGCCCGGCATCAAATCCGCAAACGGAATGGCCTGCGGCAGCTTCGGCCCGGCATCCATGACGACGATCTTCTCCAAAGCCGTGCGTGTGCGGATGGAGAGAACTTTTTCAAGCTGCTGCTCGCTGGAGACGACGATCGCCTTGGCTCCGCAATCGGCCAGTTGCGCGGCGATCTGCCCGGCGGTCAGCGTGGGGTACAGCGGCACGTCGATAGCGCCCAGAGCGAGCACGGCAAAATCCGTCACGGCCCACTCCCAGCGATTTTCCGCCAGAATGGCAACACGGTCTCCCCGGCCGATGCCCCAGCTTTGCAAGACATGGGACAGGGCGCGCACGCGATGGTACAACTGGCGCGCGCTGATGCTTTGCCACACACCCGCCGGATCGCGCCAACGCATGGCCGTGGCATCTTCACGATGCGCCACCAGCAGGAATACATCATTGATGGTTGTCAGGTTCAACATGGGCCGCGCGTCCGTACCATTCTTGGGAATTTTCTGGGTCTCAGCAAGAGTACGTCGAAGGCCGCTGTCGGTGCCAGTCATGAGAAGAAAAAAAGCCACGTTTTCCACTTGACAAACTGGATGTATATTTATACATTTATATGTATGTTTATGCATAGGGCATGGTGCAAGCCGGTCCTGTGCATTGATTTTTGTGCAAATACCCAATCGACGGGCCGCACTCCCGCTCCCTGCCGATCCACTGTGAGAAATGAGCCGCGCCAGCCAAACCAGCATGAAAGCCCATCGCCACAATGCGATTCGCGCCATTTTGACGGAGACCCCGGTCTTTAGTCAGGATGAGCTACGCCGCAACCTGCTGCGCCGCAACGTTGATGTAACGCAGGCGACGCTCTCGCGCGACATACATGAGTTGAGCCTGTTCAAAGGCCCGAATGGCTACGCCTTCCCCAACGGCACGGTGGAGGACGCGGAGTTGCCCTCGGCGGACGAGGTGTTTTCCAGCTTTGGCTTGGGCGTGCGGCAGGCGCTGAACCAGATTGTTGTGCGCACGGCCACAGGCAGTGCGCAGCCGGTGGCCGCCGCGCTGGATCGTGAGCGGTTGGCGGAGGTGGTGGGCACCATCGCCGGCGACGATACAGTGCTGATTATTTGTGAGGATCAAAAAATGGCCGGCCAGTTGCGGCTGCGCTTGGAGAAATTGCTGGAAGCATGATGACGACCAACCCCACACCGCAGACGGCGGTCTTTGGAGCCAGCGGCTACGCAGGAGCGGAGCTGGCACGGCTGTTGCTGCGCCATCCAAAATTGCAAGGGCGCGCGCCCATCTTTTTTGGCCGTGAAGACGCAGGTGAGTCCGTGGCGCTGGCGGCTCTGCATCCGCAGTTGGCCGACAACAACGGCACGGGCAGCCTGCGTGTGGAGCCGTTCCGCTGGGCTGCGCTGCGCGAGCGCAATGTGAATGTGGTGTTTCTGGCCACGCCGCATGAGCAGTCCCGCGCCTGGGTCCCCAGCCTGCTGTCACATGGCGTGCGCGTCATTGACCTGAGCGGAGCTTGGCGCCTGCAGCAGGCGGAGAATCGCGCCGTATACAAATTTGAAGACGCCGACGCAGCGCTGGCCGCATCGATTCAGCAGCGGGCTGTCTATGGAATGCCAGAACTGCATCGCAGCGCGCTGCCCCATGCGCAGATTGTTGCCAACCCCGGCTGTTATGCGACGACGGTCATTCTGGGGCTGGCGCCGCTCTTGCGCGCAGGCTGGGCTGATCTGGAACGCGGCATCGTTTGCGACGCCAAGTCCGGCGTCTCCGGCGCGGGCAAAGCCCCCTCGGCCAAGACGCACTTTATGTATGCAGCGGACAACTTGTCAGCCTACTCCGTCTTTGGCCACCGGCACACGGGCGAGTTGCTGGAGCAGTTGAACGTGCAGCCGCAGCAAATTATTTTTGCGCCGCACCTGCTGCCGATTCCGCGCGGCATTTTGGCCACGCTCTACGTGCAATTGCGCGCGCCCAAACAGGCAGCGGAGATTGCCGAGTGCTTCCGCAGCTTCTATGCGGATTCGCCCATGGTGCGGCTGCATGGCGAAAGCCTGCCACAGATTCAGCATGTGGCGCATACGAACTTCTGTGACATTGGCTTTGCCTTGGCGCGGGATGGACAACGACTGATCGTTGTCTCGTGTTTGGACAATTTGTTGAAAGGCGCTGCGGGCCAGGCGGTGCAGAATATGAACCTGCTCTTTGGCTGGCAAGAGCACGAGGGACTGCTATGAGATACGTGGTCAAAATTGGCGGACGCGCCATTGAAGATGCAGCCACGCTGCTGGCCTGCGCGCAGGCCGTTGCAGAAATGGCCAAGGACGGCAACCAGGTTGCGGTGGTCCACGGCGGCGGCGCAGCTCTGACGCGCACGCTGAAGCAGTTGGGCAAGCAGAGCGAATTTATCTCTGGTCTGCGCGTCACCGATGCCGAAACACGCGATGCCGCGCTGATGGTGCTGGCTGGCAGCATCACCAAGCAACTGGTGGCCGCCATTAGCGCACGCGGGCAGATGGCCGTGGGCCTCTCCGGCGGCGATGGCATGGTCTTTCGCGCACGCAAAAAACGCACCGCGCCCGACCTGGGATTCGTCGGCGAAATCGCCGCGTCCGATCCGCGCTGGCTGCATGCCGTCTGGCAGATGGGCGGCGTGCCCGTGCTCTCCAGCATCGCCCTGGGCTTTGACGGCGAGTACTACAACATCAACGCCGACGAAATGGCTGCGGCCTGCGCCGTGGCCTGCCGCGCAGAGGCGCTGGTCTTTTTGACCGATGTGCCCGGCGTGCGCGGAGCCGATGGGCAGATTCTGCGCTGGCTCAGCCTGAAGCAGATTCCTGAACTGGCCAGCGCCTCAGTCATCAGCGGCGGCATGTTGCCGAAGTTAGGGGCCTGCCGCGAAGCGCTGCTGCATGGCGTGCAGCGTGTGCGCATTTTGCCTGCGGAGTCGGCCAGAATTCTGCCCGATCTTTGCTCCACAAAAATTACTGAAGGCACGGAGGTGATGGTCGCATGAAGCTGGATAACATTCGCGCAGCCGAGGCCCGGCTGCTGGTGCAGACCTATGAACGCACGCCCGTGCTCTTCGTGCGCGGCGAAGGCGTGCATCTGTATGACGAAAGCGGAGCCGCATATCTGGATTTTCTGAGCGGCATTGGCGTCAATGCGCTGGGCTATGCGCATCCGGCGATTACGGCCACCATCTCCGCACAAAGCCAAAAGCTGCTGCACACCTGCAACCTCTTCTACCACGAGGGGCAGGCGGAGTTGGCGCTGCGGCTGACGGAAATCTCTGGCATGGATCGCGCCTTTTTCTGCAATAGCGGCACGGAAGCGCAAGAGGCCGCGATGAAGATTGCGCGCGCCCATGCAGGGGTGCTGCGCGCTGAAGGCAAAACCATCGGCACCAAGATTCTGGCCTTTGAAAACGGCTTTCATGGCCGCACCATGGGCGCAGTCTCCACCACGCACAAAGCCAAGTACCGCGAACCCTTCGCGCCGCTGATCCCCGGCGTGGAGTTTGTGCGCTTC
>DAHUZD010000044.1 GCA_027306745.1 Acidobacteriaceae bacterium | reverse complement strand
GCACGAGGTGCCTTGGTACGCCGAGCGCGACGGCCAGACGCAAAATCTTTTTGGCATCGTGCAGGGTGGCATGTATGCCGATCTGCGCCGCGAATCCGCAGAGCGTCTGGTGGCGCTCGACCTGCCCGGCTACGCGATGGGCGGCTTGAGCGTAGGCGAGCCGCGCGAACGCACGCGCGAGATCATCGCCGAGACGCTGCCGCTGTTGCCTGCGGACAAGCCACGCTATTTGATGGGCGTTGGCTACCCGGATGAGATCGTCGAATATGCAGCCATGGGCGTGGATATGATGGACTGCGTGCTACCCACGCGCGCGGCGCGCCATGGGCTGCTCTTTACCTCGCAAGGACGGATGAATATCAAGAACCAGCGCTATGCCGAGGATCAAGAACCGCTCGATCCCGAGTGCAAATGCGCGGTCTGCCAGCGCTACACGCGGGCATACTTGCGCCATCTCTTCGCCGCGAAGGAACCGCTGGCCGCCGTGCTACATTCCATGCACAATCTGGCCTTCTACCTTGACACGATGCAATCCGTGCGGGATGCTATGGTGCTAGGGACTCTTCCAGAGCTTCTTGAGCGGGTGCGGCAGCAGCAGGGTGCGGCTGCGTAGAATTCCGGTCGGAACGCCGAAGGATTCCAGCGGTTCCAGAGCGTGGGAGCCACTGGAGATTTTCCCCATACAAATTCTGCCGCGTCTTGCACAGTCCCAGGAATGTGCGCGCGCTGACAGATGCAAGGATTGAGCAGTGACTCCAACGATCGCAGCACTGGCCGCCGCAGGCGCGCCGCAAGGGTACATGAAGCTTCTGCCCTTTATTCTTATTTTTGTTGTTTTCTACTTTTTTCTGATTCGTCCCGGGCAGCAGCGCCAGCGCAAATGGCAGGACATGCTGGGCAAGCTGAAGGCCGGTGACCGTATCACCACGACTGGCGGACTGCGCGGCACCATTCTTTCGATCAAGGACGATGTGGTGCAGTTGCGTGTAGCCCCAGACAGTCTTCGTTTGGAGATCGTCAAATCGTCCATCGCATCCGTCACCACCAGCGACGAGGAGACAAAGTAGCCGTGCCCGTCTGCCCTCTGCACCTCCGTCCATCAAATTCAGGTCAAGTCGAGTCCCATGCGTAAAAATCTCACCGGGAAAACCGTTCTCATCTTCGCCACGCTGTTGGTCTTTGTGTATGGCATTTTCGGCATCCCCAGCGGCTTCAATGGCGCGGCGCTCAAAGGCGCGCTGACCAACCGTATTCATCTAGGCCTGGACTTACGCGGTGGCACGCATCTCATTTTGCAAGTCATGGTGCCCGAGGCCGTGGGCGCAACCGCCGACAATGATGTCACGCGCTTGCAGTCGGATCTGCGCGACGCCAACGTCACCGGCGCCGTGCCGACGCGTCCCGATCCAGCCCGCCCTGATGTGGTCAAGGTGCTCAACGTGCCTGCGGACAAAGACGGCGCGGTGCGCTCCATGTTGGATGACCATTACGGCCAGCAGTATGACATCAGCTCGAACGCAGACAACAGCTTCACGCTGACGATGAAGCCCTCCGTAGTGCGCGACATTGAGCAGCGCGCGCTAGCGCAGTCGATCGAAACTATCCGTGACCGCGTGGACCGCTTGGGCGTCAGTGAGCCGGTGATTGAAGAATACGGACCCGGCAGAGATCAGATTCTGGTCGAACTGCCCGGCGTGGACGATCCGGCCCGCGTCAAGGACATCATTCAATCCACGGCGCGCCTGGAGATTCACGAAGTGCTCGGCGGGCCGTATCCTGATCCGCAGTCGGCCACGCAGGCCAACGGCGGCAGCACGCCGCCGGACGGCGAGCTGATGAAGGCCTTTGACCAGAGCAGCGACTCCGGCCAGTACTATATGCTGCGTCGCTCGGCCATTGTGGCTGGCAGCGACTTCCGCGATGCGCAGCCCTCGGTGGATGTGAATCAGCGCCCGGATGTGAATTTCGTTTTGACGCGCGCCGGTGGCGACCGCTTCTATCAATTCACCAGCACCAACATCGGCAAGAGCATGGCCATCGTGCTCGATAACAGCGTGCGTGAAGTGGCGACGATCCAAGGCGCCATCCGCGATCAGGGACAAATTTCTGGCGGCGGATTTACCAAGGACACCGCAGAGAACCTTTCGCTGATGCTGCGCACAGGTGCGCTGCCGGCTTCGATTCATTTTCTGGAAGAGCGTACGGTTGGCCCATCGCTTGGCGCAGATTCGATTCGCCAGGGCGTGATCGCAGCCGTGGCCGGCATGTTGGCCGTTATGGCCTTTATGTTGATCTACTACCGCGGCGCGGGCCTCAATGCAGACCTGGCGCTAGCGCTGAACCTGGTCATCCTGCTCGGCTTCATGGGCTTCACTGGCTCCACGTTGACGCTGCCCGGCATCGCCGGTGTCATCTTGACTATCGGTATGGGCGTGGATTCCAACGTGCTGATCTTTGAGCGCATCCGTGAAGAGATGCATGCAGGCAAGTCGGCTTCGGCGGCCGTCGATCAGGGCTTTGGCCACGCGTGGCTTACTATCGTGGATACGCACGTGACCACGATCGTTTCCGCGGCGATTCTTTTCCTGTTTGGCACCGGACCGGTGCGCGGCTTTGCCGTTACGCTCACCTTCGGTCTGCTGGCCAACCTGTTTACAGCCGTCTTTGTATCGCGCGTCATCTTCGACGCGATTTTGAACCGCAAGCAACGTGGCGAGGCCATTTCAATTTAAGCGCCGGGTTGCGACCCGCACGATTGGGAGTGAGACGTGGAATTTTTCAGGGATGTCAACATCGACTGGCTGGGCAAGAAGTGGTACTTCCTCGCCTTTTCGCTGGTCTTCAGTGTCTCCGGACTGCTGTCGATCCTCTTCTGGCACCACATTCCGCTGGGTGTGGACTTCAAGGGCGGCACGCTGGTCTACATCAAGTTTGACGCCGCACCGCAGGTAGCGAAGATCCGTCAGGCCGCCGACGAGGCCGGATTGCACGATGTGCGCATTCAGCGCTTTGGCCGAGCTGAAGATAACGAAGTGATCGTCTCGCTGCCGCAGCATGACACGTCAGAAGCCGATCTGGACCGGGGCCGCAACACAATTGTGCAGGCGCTTGAGTTGCACTATGCCGCTAACGGCGCGGCCAACGCCGGCAAGCTCGACCTGGACAATGCCAGCCGCGAATCGCTGGCCGCCTATCTCGGCCAGGTGGACCCACTGCATCTGGGCCAATCCCCCGATGCGGATCAGCACTACATGCAGGCCGCAACGGCGGTGCTCAACTACCGCGATCAGGAAAAAAGCGGATTGATTGACAGCCTGAGCGCTTTGCAGGGCCGCGTCGATCCGGCGATTCTCGCCGCATTGCAGTCCGGCACATTTCTCTCCGGCTTCACCATTCGCAATGTGGAAATTGTTGGCCCGCAGGTCGGCGCCAATCTTCGTCAGCAGGCCTTGCTGGCCACGCTCTACTCGCTGGCCGGCATGTTGGTTTATCTCTGGTTCCGCTTTGAGCTGATCTATG
>DAHUZD010000098.1 GCA_027306745.1 Acidobacteriaceae bacterium | reverse complement strand
CCCAAGGGAAGTTTCTCCTATGAGGCGGGAAAACTGCCTACCTTAATCGGTGCGGAATACACCTTTACGTTTGAGAACTTCAATATCGAACGCGGCTTACTGTGGAACCAGGAAAATGCCGTCAACCGCGGCATCCAGGTGAATTATGCCAAAGGTAAGTTGAGTAGTTCGCTGGCGTGGAATGATGGGTTCTACTCCAATAAATATAACTGGCTTTCTGGCATGTTGACCTATACCCAAAATGCGGCCAATGCCTATGAGTTTGTGGCCATGGGTAGCTATGACACGAATACCCGTTCGACGGTGGCCACGCCCACTTTGCAAAATAATAGTTCCATCTACAACCTGATCTATACGCGTACAGGCAAGAAATATATTTTGCAGCCATATGTGCAATTCACCTATGTGCCGCAGACAACGGCAATCGGCGTAGCCAAGTCCACCTACACCATGGGCGGTGCGGTGCTGGGAACCTATACGGTTTCCCCAGTGTTTACAGTGGCGGCGCGTGCAGAGTACATCGGCAGTTCTGGCAGCACAACCGATGGCTCGGCCAATCTGATGTACGGACCGGGCAGCCAGGCATTCTCGTTTACCGTGACGCCGACTTATATCAAGTCCGCGTTTTTTGCCCGCGCGGACTTCTCGGTTGTCGGAGCCACCAGCACGACTGCGGGCGATGTTTTCGGTTCCGCCGGAACAGACACCAACCAAGTGCGCGGCTTGGTGGAAGCCGGATTCATGTTCTAGGAACGGTTTGATCTGCAATCAAGGGCAATACCAATCTGGAAGGAGATTACGGGCTGGCGGACAATCAGCCAGTTGAAATGCAGGCTACATTAGGCCTGACCGGACTTACGATGAATGCGATGGCGCTGATTGCGCCCGGAGCGTTCCTGTGGCTCACCTTTGCAATCCAAGCGAACACCGGGGTGACCGGGCCATCCATGTGGCTGGGCATCGTGGTGGCGCTGCTGCTCTGCCTGGCGACTGCGGTCTGCTATGCAGAAATGGCCAAGCTCTACCCTGGCACGGGCAGCTCTTACTACTTTGCCGAGCAGTCCTTCTTGAACCACGAGAAGGCCTGGAGACTGGCCCGTCTGGCCAAGTTTATCGTCGGCTGGGGTTCGCATCTGTACTACTGGATCTATCCCGGCGTGATGGTGGCTGTGATGGGTGTGCTCTGCGGCTATCTAACAGGAACTCTATGGCCGACGTTCATGAGCGCCTCCAACCCGGGGCCGATGTTCATGGCGGTGATTGCGGTAGTCTTCTCGTTTGTCGTCGCCTATATTGCGCAGCGCGGCGTCAACGGATCGACCTCGATCAACATTGCCATTAACGTGATTCAGATTTCTGCGTTGCTGGTCTTTGCCGTGCTGGCGCTGGGCTATCGCATGAATCATGCTCCGGGCAGTGTGGCGTATCAGTTTGATCCAACGTCGGGCGATGCGTACACGTATCAGTTCGCCACCACCACGACCACCACGGGCGGGCAGGCGACGACCACCATCGTGCGCGATGCCAACAGCATTCCGCAGCCTTTGCTGGATGCCAGCGGCAAGCCGGTGCCCTTCCAGATCGCCTATCCGGCGAACGACAGCACAGGAGCCTTCGTCAGCCATCCGACGGTTGCTTCCGTGATTGGCGTGCATAAGATTGGCTGGGTCTTTGTGCAGGCTACGGTTGCGATTCTGATCCTGGTCGGATTCGAGTCCGTCACCGCGATGGGCGGCGAGGCGAAGAATCCGAAGCGCGACGTACCGATTGCGGTCATCACCTCATTGTTGGTGCAGGGAGCCTTCTGTTATCTCATTGAGTATTTCGCGGCGAACTACTTTTTGAATACGGGCTATCCCATGTCCTACGCTTCGGCCTCTGCGGCTCCGATCGGTGACATGATGATCGTCATCGGCGACGCTCTCTTTGGCCAGGGCCATGGACGCACCTTCATGCTGATAGAAGCCTTCACGGTCTTCTTGGCCATCATAGGCACCACGCTCTCCTGCATGAACACAGGCGCGCGCGTTACCTATGCGATGGGCAAGGATCAGGAACTGCCCGATCATCTGGGCGGCTTGCATGAGGCCAATCGCACGCCGCATCGCGCCATTTGGCTGCTGGCCATCATCTCGGCTGTCATCGGCGTGGTCGGCGTCATGGCGGTTTTCGGTGATGCGGGCGCTCCGGCGGATGCGGTCATTCAAGCCATTCCGCACGGCTTCTGGTCGAGCTTCGGTTACACGACGCACGACAAGATGGCCGAGCTGCCCAACTCGTTGCTCACCGTGACGCTGGCTTCCAACTTTGGAACCTTCTTGCTCTATATGTTGAGCTGCGTCACCTGCATCGTCGCCTACCACAACCACCCGAAGTTCAGCGTGGTCAAACACCTGCTGATCCCGGTCTTTGGTCTGCTGGCGAATCTGGCTTGCATGATCTTCTACTTGGTCGGCCCCTTTATGGGCTACGGCACCAAGATGGAGCCACTGCTGGCCCTCGGTATAGCAGGCGTTTGGGCGATCTATGGAGGCATCTACTTTGTGCGCTCCAGCAAGGCCACCGGGCGAACCACGCTGGTGACTCGCAGCGCCTAAGTGCCACGGTTTTATTGCGGAGGCAGAGCGGGCAACCGCTCTGCCATTTTTTTTGTTGCTGCCCACTTGCCCTGGCCCGCCGCCATGACCGATGATGAGGGCATGTCCACTGCCATGCAAACCCAGGAAAATCCGGCCACCGTGGCTGCCCTGACCCAGACCGCGCTGGCCTTGTATCAAAAGCCATTCTTTGACCTGCTTTATGAAGCGCACACGGTGCACCGCGCACATCATGAGCCGGAGGATATTCAGCGCTGCGTTTTGCTATCGATCAAAACCGGCGGCTGCCCAGAGGATTGCGGCTATTGTTCGCAGTCGGCGCATCACAAAACCGGGTTGGAGCGCCAGCCGCTGCTCTCGCTGGACGATGTGCGCCACGCGGCCAAGCAGGCCAAGGAGAGCGGTGCGGAGCGCTTCTGCATGGGCGCGGCTTGGCGACAGGCTCCCGAAGGCGAACAGTTTGAGCGCGTGCTGGAGATGGTGCGCATCGTCAAATCGCTGGGCATGGAGGCCTGCACCACGCTGGGCATGTTGACGCTCGATCAGGCCCGGCAATTGAAAGAGGCCGGCCTTGACGCCTACAACCACAACGTGGACACCAGCCGCGAGCATTACCCGAAGATCGTCACCACGCGCACCTATGATGATCGCCAGCAAACGCTGCATGCCGCGCGCGCGGCTGGCCTGACCGTGTGCAGTGGCGGCATTTTGGGTATGGGCGAAAACGAGCGCGACCGCTGCGCCATGCTGGCTGAACTGGCCACGCTGAATCCGCAGCCGGAATCGGTGCCCATCAACATGTTGATGCCGATTGCGGGCACGCCGCTGGCGCAAGCTCCGGAGGTCTCCGTGCCGGATCTGGTGCGCACCATCGCCGTGGCGCGCATTCTGATGCCCAAGTCGCGCGTGCGTCTCTCTGCCGGGCGCGTGCATCTGTCGCGCGAAGCGCAACTGCTGGCCCTCTTTGCCGGAGCCAATTCCGTCTTCATCGGCGAAAAACTTTTGACCACGCCCAACGCAGGGCAGTCCGCAGATGATGCGCTCTTTGCCACGCTTTCTGGTGGTGCACGCCAGGGTTGCTCCGCCAGTGCCGGGGATTGAGGCCATGCCGCAGACGCAGACCGCGCTGGAGCGTCGTGTGCGCAGTCGCTTGCAGCGCTTGCAGGCAGAAGGTCTCCGTCGCAGTGTGCGTCCACCGACCGGCGTCGATCTTTGCTCCAACGATTATCTGCAACTGGCCGCCGATCCGCGCCTGAAACAGCGCATGGCCGCAGCGGTGATGCAGTTGGGCTGCGGCTCGACTGGCTCGCGCCTCTTGCGTGGCGAACGCGCGGAGTTCTCCGCCATCGAACAGAGATTTGCGCACTGGGTGGGCGCGGAGTCGGCGCTATACTTCAGCACCGGCTATGCGGCCAATCTGGCCATGCTCTCCACATTTTTAGAAGAGGGCGACACGGTCTTCTTCGACCGCCTGAACCACGCCAGTTTGATCGATGGCATGCGACTCGGCAAAGCCAACAAGAAAATCTTTCCTCACGCGGATCTCGATGCGTTGCGGCGTCTGCTATACGCGGAGCACGGTGCGGGGCAAAAGTATCTCGTTACGGAATCACTCTTCAGCATGGATGGCGACATCGCGCCGATGCGTGCGTATGCGGCGCTGTGCCGCGAGACGGATACCGCGTTGATCGTGGACGAGGCCCACGCTGTGGGGGTGTATGGAGCACGCGGCACGGGGTTGCTGGAGGAAGCAGGCGTCGCAGAGGATGTCTTTCTCACCATGCGCTCGGCGGGCAAGGCCTTGGGCGCGAGCGGAGCCTTCGTCTGCGGGCCGGCCTGGGCCATGGAATATCTGGTGCAGCGGGCGCGGACGTTTTTGTTCTCGACCGCGCCGCCGCCCGCGATTGCAGCAGCCATCGACGCTGCGCTGGACATACTTGCCGCGGAACCGGAGCGGCGCACGCACTTGCATGCAATCACTGCGCAGTTGCGCGAGCTGTTGGCCGACGCCGGATTGCCGGTCGCCCGCGATGGCTCGCAGATCGTCCCCATCGTGCTGGGAGACAATGCGCGCGCGGTACAGGTGGCGGAGGATTTGCAGGCTGAGGGCTTCGATGTGCGCGCGATTCGTCCGCCGACTGTGCCCGAAGGAACGGCGCGCCTGCGGCTCAGCGTCAACACCGGGCTTGACCTGCCGACGCTGCATCGTTTTGTTGCCTGCCTGCAAGCAGCGCTGGCCAAAGAGGTGTACGCATGAAGGGCATCTTTGTCACCGGTACCGACACGGGCATCGGCAAGACCACCGTTTGCGCGGCGTTGCTGCATCGCTATCGCCGGTGCGGTGCGCTGGGCTATTGGAAGCCAGTGCAGACGGGCTGGCCAGAGGATGACGACACGGCGACCGTGCGCGCGCTGGGCGCATGTGCGGATGCGGAGATTTGCGACGAGGGCATTCGCCTGCCGCGTCCGCTTTCGCCGCATCTGTCGGCGCGTCTGCATGGCGTCACGATCCAGATGGGCGATGTGCTGCGTCCTGCGCAAAGCGCGAGCCAGAAGCGTGCATGGGTCGTGGAAGGTGCAGGCGGTCTGTTGGTTCCACTGAATGATGAGCAGAAGATGAGCGACCTGATCGCAGCGTTGCGCCTGCCGGCGCTGGTGGTGGCGCGCTCCTCGCTGGGCACTATCATCCACACACTGCTGACGCTGGAAGCGCTGCGCGCTCGCTCGTTGCCGATCGTCGGCGTGGTGATGGTGGGCGAGCGCAATGCAGAGAATCGTCGCGCCATAGAACAGTATGGCCGCGTACCCGTGCTGGGCGAGATGATGCAGTTTTCCCGGCTGACCACAGAGGCGCTGGGCGCATGGGCGCTCAGTGAATTGGATGCGCAAAACTCGCTGGCCACTTGGATGGCGCAAGAGGTGCGCGCATGAGCCAGCCGCAGCAAAACGCTGCTGCCGAGGTCGATTGGCAGCGCTGGGACCGCGAGAAGCTGTGGCATCCGTACACGCAGATGCAGACCGCGCCTGCGCCGGTGCCCATCGCGCGCGGTGAGGGCGTGTATCTATACACGCCGCAAGGCCAGCGCATCTTGGATGGCATCTCCTCCTGGTGGGTCAACATTCACGGACACTGCCATCCTTATATAGGTGAGGCGTTGCGCAGGCAGGCGGGCGAGCTGGAGCAGGTTGTTTTTGCCGGATGCACGCATCAACCCGCAGCCACGCTGGCCGAGCGGCTTGTGCGCGTGTTGCCGCCGGGGTTGAGCCGAATTTTTTACTCCGACAACGGCTCGACCGCCGTTGAGGTTGCGTTGAAGATGGCGCTGCAATACTGGCGCAATCAGGGGCAGGAGCAGCGGCAGATTTTCATCACGCTCGACCATGCCTACCACGGCGATACGGTGGGCGCGATGTCGGCCAGCGCGGAATCGCTCTTCACGGAATCCTTTCGGCCCATGCTGTTTGCGGTAGAGCGCGTGCATGCGCCCTATTGCTATCGTTGTCCGCTGGGGTTGGAGCGCGCGCAGTGTTCGATCGACTGTCTGGGTAGTCTACGCACCGCCTTTGCCTCGCATGGGGATCGTATCGCCGCAGTGTTGGTGGAGCCGATGCTGCAAGCCGCGGGCGGCATGATCACGTGGCCGGTGGAGTTTTTGCGCGAAGTGCGTGCTTTGTGCGATGAGCACGGCGTGCTGATGATTGCCGATGAGGTGTTGACCGGCTTTGGCCGCACCGGAAAATTGTTTGCCTGCGAACATGCACAGATCACGCCGGACTTGATGTGCCTGTCCAAAGCCCTGACCGCGGGATACCTGCCGCTGGGCGTCACGGCGGCGAGTGAAAAAATCTACGAAGCATTTTTGAGTACCGACCGGCGCAAGACGTTTTTTCACGGCCACTCGTTTACCGCCAATCCACTGGCCTGCGCGGTGGCCATTGCCAGTTTGGAGTTGCTGCACAAAGAAAATTCTCTTGCGCGTGTGGCGGCGTTGGAGCGCATTTATCAGGCGCGCCAATCCCGGCTGGCAGAGATTCCTTGCGTGGGCCAGGTGCGCATTCTCGGCGGAGTGCTGGCGCTGGAGT
>DAHUZD010000088.1 GCA_027306745.1 Acidobacteriaceae bacterium | reverse complement strand
TCTCCAGGATTCCGTGCCGTCTTTGCTCTGCGCGACATCGATGGTCTTTCGACAGAGGAGACTGCGGAGGCCTTGGGCTTGAGCATTCCTGCGGTAAAAAGCCGGCTGCTGCGCGCGCGCCTGCAATTGCGCGACCGCCTCAGCCGCTACTTCCGTGTTCCCCAGGGAGAACAGGCATGAACTGCAGAGAGTTTCTCGAACGGCTCGAAGATTACCTCGACCAGCAAACCGCAACCGAGCTGCGCGCTGAACTGGAGACCCACGCCTTCCGTTGCAGCCATTGCCAGGTCACATTCAACACCACGCGCAAGACCATTGAGATTTACCGCAACAACGAACTCTATGAGCTGCCCGACAACCTGCGTACCAAAATTCAAGAAGCCGTCATGAAGAAGTGTTCCAAAATGCGCGAAGCCAATCAGGATTGCTCCTCCGGTTCTTCCGAATAGCCCATTCCATCCATCCCGCACCGCTGCCCTACAATACAAGCAGGCTATGATTCCCACATTGCAATGGACGGACGCTGGCGTCCGCTTTCTCGACCAAACCAAGCTGCCACTGGAAGAAACCTATGTCCTCGCCAAGGATTATCGCGAGGTTGCTGAGGTCATCCGCACCATGATCGTGCGCGGCGCGCCGGCCATCGGCGTCAGCGGAGCCATGGGTGTTGCGCTCGGCCTGCTACGTTCTCAGGCCCAAGACGTGGAACAGCTTCACCACGAAATGCATTTGATCTGCGAGACGTTGGCCGCCACGCGACCCACCGCCGTCAATCTCTTCTGGGGCATTGAGCGCGTCCGCCACACCGTGCGCACGTTGTCGGCACAGCCCGGCGCAACCGTCGTCCGCCTGCAACAGGCCGCCGTGGCCGAGGCCCAGCGTCTCTATGATGAAGACATCGCCGCCTGCCGCGCCATGGGCGCACATGGGGCTTCGCTCTTGCCGCGCTCGGGCTCCGTGCTGACGCACTGCAATGCAGGCGCGCTGGCCACCTGCGGTTACGGCACCGCGCTCGGCGTTATCCGCGCGGCTGTCGAGCGCGGCCATCAGCTTCACGTCTTCGCCGACGAAACACGCCCTTATCTGCAAGGCGCGCGCCTCACCGCTTGGGAGCTATTGCAGGACAAAATCCCCACGACCGTACTGTGCGACAACATGGCTGCCAGCCAGATGCGGGCGGGCAAGATTCAGGCCGTCATCGTCGGCGCAGACCGCATCGCCGCCAACGGGGACGTGGCCAACAAGATCGGCACCTACGGCGTCGCCATTCTCGCCAAGGAACACGGCATCCCCTTTTACGTTGCCGCACCCTGGTCTACCATCGATCTCGCCACGCCCACCGGCGAACAGATTCCCATTGAGGAGCGTTCCTCGCGCGAGGTCACCCACTTCCACGGCCGCCAGATTACGCCGGACGGCGCAGGCATCGCCAACCCCGCCTTTGACGTCACTCCGGCCCGGTACGTCACGGCCATCATCACCGAGCGCGGCGTGCTGCGCGCTCCCTACGGTGAGTCGATGCAGTCCATGCGCTCCGCATCGCAATCGCCGTCTCCAGCAACCGCCTGAAGTCTCTGACGACGGCACGCTTCATTGCGCATTTGGGAAGCCTCGCGCGTCCGCATCTGCGCACATGTCCGCACAAATTCCGCGGATGTGACAACATAGTAGAACGCCATGGCTGACGCGCCGGATCCCAACTCATCCCACCACTCCGTGGCTGCCTTTCAATCGCGCGACTTCCGCCGGTATCAACTGGCGCGCCTGCTGGTAATTCTGGGCGCGGAGGCGCAGGCCGTCGCCGTCGCATGGCAGGTCTATCAGATCACGCACCGCGCCATTGACCTCGGCTATACCGGGCTGATGCTTTTTTTGCCGGGCATGTTGTTTCTTATTCTGGCTGGCCACACCGCAGACCGTTACGACCGGCGGCGCGTCATTCTCACCTGCTATAGCCTGCAATGCCTCTGCACGGCCACGCTGCTCTTTCTGGCCTGGACGGGCACGCGCAATGTGCTGGCCATCTACGCCGTGCTGTTTTTCATTGGCTCCGGTCGCGCCTTCAGCGGCCCGGCCAGCTCGGCGCTGCTGCCACACCTTGTGCAGAAAAAAGATTTCGTCAACGCCGTTTCCTGGGGTGCAACCGTATTTCAAATGGCCTCCATTCTCGGGCCTGCGGCAGGCGGCGTGCTCTTCACGATGCCCTTGCTGCATTGGCTGCCTGCGCCCTTCGGCGCTCATCTGTATGGAGCAGGCATCGTGTACCTGTTCACGCTGATGATGCTCGGCATATTCCTGTCGCTGATCCTGTCGCTCTCTGTGCGGCCCGGGCGGCAGGAGCAGCGCTCCATGTCCGCAGAAACTTTGCTGGCCGGCCTGCGCTACGTCTGGCAACGCAAACTGCTGCTGGGGGCCACCTCGCTCGACCTCTTCGCCGTTCTGCTCGGCGGAGCTGTGGCGCTGCTGCCCATCTACGCCCAGGACATTCTCCACGCCGGGCCGCGCGGCCTGGGTATGTTGCGCGCCGCGCCAGCCATAGGAGCCTTGACGGTCTCCATCGCGCTCATCCTTCGCCCCATGCACCGCCGCGCTGGCAAAAATATGCTGCTCTGCGTCGGCCTGTTTGGAGCCGCCACGGTGGTCTTTGGCCTGTCAAAAAACATGCTGCTCTCACTGGCCGCCTTGCTGGTGGTCGGCGCGGCAGACATGGTCAGCGTCGTCGTGCGCTCCTCGCTCATTCAACTGGCCACGCCCCAACAGATGCGCGGCCGCGTCAGCGCTGTCAACGCTGTCTTCATTGGTGCCAGCAACGAGTTTGGCGACTTTGAAAGCGGCGTCACCGCGCAATGGTGGGGAGCCGTGCGCGCAGTGGTGGCCGGCGGCATCGGCTCCATGATGGTCACCGGACTCTGGTCGGCCTTCTTTCCCGCGCTGCGCTCTGTGGATCAGTTGAGCGAAGACGCGCTGCTGCCCGCACAGGAGCAGGAAGCCTCCGCCGATCCCATCCACTAAGGCAACTCTGCACAAGCCCGCCCATATCCATCCAGTCATTTCGACCGGAGTCCACTCCAGCGGACGCAGTGGAGAAACCTGCGGTTCGTTTTTGTGCAGAAAACCATAGGTTCCTTCCCCCGGCTTCGCTCGGGACAGGCTCACGCGCTCCGCGCTTTGCTCGGAAGGACGAGGGTGTAGATGAGAGAACTGCCTGACCCCCAGCCCGGCAAGAGAGTTCCTCCTCGCCATCCTTCCGTGATAACGATTTCATCTGCGCCATTTTGCAGGTACAATTGCCAATCAGAACGCCAACTGGCTCCGACTTTTTTCCGCAAAGGAACCCTAAACCCGATGGCCATTGCCGCCCCCAGCAACACCTCAGTCCAAATCAGCGCCGAACCCGGCGTCAGCATGCGCAGCGCCCTGGCCATGGTGACCACCCTCTTCTTTCTGTGGGGCTTCATCACCTGCCTGAACGACATTCTGATCCCGCATCTGAAGAGTGTTTTCACGCTCAACTACGCGGAGGTCATGCTGGTGCAGACCTTCTTCTTTTCCGCCTACTTTGTTTTTGCGTTGCCGTCGGGCAAGGTCATCCAGTGGATCGGTTACAAGTGGACGATGGTTGCCGGGCTGGCCGTCATGGCCGCTGGCGCGTTGCTCTTTATTCCCGCCGCCTTGGTGCCGTCCTTCCCCATGTTTCTGGTCGCGCTCAGCGTCGTTGCTGCTGGCATGACGCTCCTGCAAGTTTCGGCCAATCCTTACGTTGCCGCGCTGGGTCCGGCGCGCACCTCCGCCAGCCGTTTGAATCTGGCCGGAGCTTTCAACTCGCTGGGCACGACGATCGCGCCGTATCTCGGCGGACTCTTCATCCTCGGCCTGGCTCCGCTGGCTCCAGAGGCGCTGCGCACACTCACCCCAGCCGCTCTGCACGCCTATCAGGTGGCGCAGGCTTCCGTCGTCATCAAGCCTTATATACTCATCGCCGCCATTCTGTTGGCCTACGCGCTGGCCATGGCAATTTTCAAGCTGCCCGGTCTGGCCACGGAGAATCTGACCGCGCATCCCGACTCCCACGCTGAACGCAGCATTTGGGAGTACCGCCATCTCATCCTCGGCGTCGTGGCCATTTTCGTATATGTCGGCGCAGAGGTCTCCATCGGCAGCTTCATGGTCAATTATCTGAACCGGCCAGAGATCGGCAATCTCAGCCTGAAGGCCGCCGCGGGCTTTGTGGCGTTTTACTGGGGCAGTGCGATGGTGGGCCGTGCAGCGGGTGCGGGCCTCACGCAAAAGCTGCGCGCTAACCGCGTGCTGGGTGTGGCGGCCATTGTGGCCTTTGCGCTGGTGGCCACCTCCATGCTCAGCTTCGGCCACGTGGCCATGTGGAGCATCATCGCCGTCGGCCTCTTCAACTCCATCATGTGGCCGAACATCTTCGCGCTGGCGCTTACGGATCTCGGTCCGCTCACCAATCGAGGCTCCAGCCTGCTGGTGGCTGCCGTCATTGGCGGCGCGCTCATTCCCTTGGTGCAAGGCGCGCTGGCCGATCGCATCGGCATTCATCACGCCTTTCTGTTGCCACTGGTCTGCTACAGCTATATATGCTTTTACGGCTTCCGTGGCTTCCGCGTGCCGCGCCACTTATCCTCGGCCGCGCACGCCGCTGAGCAGCAGGCGTAGCAGCATTTCAAATACACCGAGTCATTCTGAGGCGCATGGCGACAGCCTGCCGTGAGCGGGTCCGACCATGCGGACGGGGCGTACGGGAAGAATCCAGAGAGTCTTTGCGGAGGCAACAGAGCCAGGACCACGACAGCCACGACCTGGCCCGCATTCTCTGGATTCTTCGCTGTGCTCAGAATGGTTTGTCGCGTGAAGAAAATTTCCGCACTGCAAACACCTTGTCCTTCCGAGCGAGCCTGAGCCTGTCCCGCGCGTAGCCAGGGGAAGGTATCTGCAACACATCATCGCATCTGCGCGCGCTTAGGGTGCTTGCGCGCGCTATCCGGTGCTGCGCAGCCCGGCCGCAATGCCGCTGATCGTGGCCGCGATGG
>DAHUZD010000054.1 GCA_027306745.1 Acidobacteriaceae bacterium | reverse complement strand
GGTTGGCATCTTGCAAGCACAAGAGCATTTGCATCGTGGAATGCAAATGCTGCACGCAGAAAAATGCTTGGGTAAATACATCTCAAATCCAGCATCCACACGGTGTTTGCATCGCATGCGTGGGCTGCCGCATCCATTCTTTCGGTTGCGTGAGACACTAGGCTTTCGCGCTGCCTGTGTGGTGCGCACAGGCTCTGCGCCCAAAGTTTCTGTGCACAATTTTTTTTAGGAGAAACCCCGCTTGCAGGCAGACTGTACTCCCATCGCGTTGGTGCCGCAGAGCAGTACGCTTTTCCGCGACTTTTTGAGTAGGGACAAAGCGACGCTGAACGCCTTGTACTCTCCGCTGCGCGGCAGCGGCCAATGGATGCGGCAGTCCTCCACCATCGCGCCTGCGCAACGGGCTGCCGTAGCGCAACTCCTGGCGGAGCAAAACAAAAATCTGGGCGCAAGTGCGGAGTCGCTGACGAATGTGCAGCGGTTGGCATCCGGAGCCAGCGCCGTCGTCACCGGCCAGCAGGTTGGCCTCTTGGGTGGGCCACTGCTCACGCTGCTCAAAGCCGCCACGGCCATTCGCAAAGCGGAAGAAGCCACGCGCGCCGGGCATCCGCAGGTGCCGATCTTCTGGCTGGCCAGCGAGGATCACGATTGGGCCGAGGTGAACCAGGCCACGCTGCCCGCTCCGCTGCCGCGCGGTGCAGCGCTCGACACCATTTCCAACGGCGGATTGCGTACTTTGCAATTGCCGACTGCGCCTGCCCATGCGCTGCCGGTGGGTGCATTGCGGCTGGGGCCTGCCATTCTTCCTCTGCTGGACGAAGCGCGCGTGCTATTGGGAGAAGGTGCGGGCCACGCGTTGCTTGCCGCCTGCTACCAACCCGAGGCAACCCTGGCGGAGGCCTTGGCCCGTCTGCTGCTGCATGTCTTCGCGCGGCAGGGATTGATCGTGATCGACGTGGCGGCGCGGCCGTTTCATGCCTTCGGCGCACCTGTACTGCGTGCGGCCATTGAGCAGGCCGAGCCATTACGCGCGGCATTGCTGGGGCGGGAAAAAGCGTTGGCCGCGGCTGGCTACGCTGCACAGGTTCTTGTCGCGGAGTCGTCGAGCCTGTTGTTTTTATTGAACGCAAAGACTGGAGCGCGCGAGGCTTTGCATCTGCACGCGGGCAGGCAGTGGATGGCAGGCGGACACGCTTACAGCCCCGCTGATCTGCTAGCGATCCTTGATGCCGAGCCGGAGCGGCTGAGCCCGAATGCGCTGTTGCGCCCGGTGCTGCAAGACGCGCTGCTGCCCGTTTCCGCCTACGTAGGCGGCCCGGCGGAGATTGCCTATTTCGCGCAGACGGACGTGGTTTACCAAACGATTCTGGGTCGCACGACGCCCATTCTGCCGCGCATGTCCGCCACGCTGCTTGAGCCGGAGATTGCACAGCTGCTGGCGCGCCACGGCATCAGCCTGCAGGATGTTTGGCACGAGCCAGAGGCGCTGGCGCAACGGCTGGCCGCACGCCAGATGCCCGTCGAAGGCAAGCGCAGGCTGGCCGCCGCCGGGGAGACGCTCGATCGCGAGCTGCAAGCGGTAACCGCTTGGATGGAGTCCGTGGACGCAGGTCTTGGACACTCCGCCACCATTGCCGCGTCAAAAATGCGGTATCAAATGAACCGACTGCGTAGGTTGGCAGCGAACTTGGAACTGGAGCGTGCGCCTGCATTGCGCCGCCACGCAGCTCTGCTGCGGCAGCAACTCGTCCCCAACGGACATTTGCAGGAGCGTGTGCTGAGCGCTGCCTGGTTTTTGCGCAACGATCCGACGGCTCTGGCCGCCACCTTGGTCGCCGCGGCAGGCAACGATTGCGACGGGCATTTGGGCCTGGCGCTGTAGCCAGCGCCCGCCGCAGTTGTATGCTGGTGCTGGGGAGAGTGCGGACATGGCTGGGAAAGAGATACGAGACACGAATTTTTTTGAGGTTGCCTGCCCCGATTGCGGTGCGCTGCTCAAGATCGACCCCGCCACACGCACGGTGATTACACACACACCCGCGCCGCGCAAAAAAACATTTGAGGACTTCGATGCCGCCACGCGCGCCCTGCGCGAACAGGAGACGCGCAAGGAATCGCTCTTCCGCCAAGCCGTTGATGCCGAAAAAAATAAAGAGGATGTGCTGGCCAAAAAGTTTGCCGAAGCGCTGAAAAAAGCCAAGGAAACCCCCGACGCGGGCAAGCCGTTGCGCGACTTCGATCTCGATTAGTCCCTGTGGAAAAACGGCAGGCTCTGTGTAAAACAGGAGTTTGCCGTCGGGGGAGGTTCCGAGATCATGAGTAATTGAATGGTTAATATACCCTCTCGATGGGTTTACTGGTTTATACTTAAAACGCGGCTCTAGCGACGTCTCGGCGCAAGTCCATGGAAACAGGCTGGATTTTTGCGGGATTCTCCCGGAAAAACGTCGCAAATTGTGTGGAAGGTTTTCATAGAAAACCAAAGCTTTTCTCCACGGTTGCCTAGCGGGATAACTGCTAGATTTTCCTCGTTTTTTTCGCACATCTGCGGTATTCTCAAGGAGTTCTCCAAGCTGGGTGCAGTGTCGATGGCCGTGCTGGTTTTCGCAGGCAGGGTCGCTGTTCTTGGAGATATGTCTGCTGGACTTGCAAGATTTTCCCCGAGGGGGAAGCCTTTGGACGCAATGGGCGCGAGCCGTACAGCGATCCGCATGGCGCCAGGTAGCAACACCGATGAAGCCGCAGGGACGAGTCGCAGAGCAGTTCGACTGCATGCGCAGAGGGAAGCGGCAACCCTTGGTTTGATTTGCAGATTTCCTAAGTTCATTGAGGTTGCAAGTATGCGTCGGAATGTATCGCATCCATACGGCGGTTTTCGCTCCAGCATGTTGTCTGCTGGCAACATTGTGTCGTCTATTGCCTGTGCGTTGGCGCTGGTTGGCGCAGCGTCTGTTGCTGCGCACGCGCAAGCGGTCTTTCAGCCCACCACCAGCACCTATACCGTGGGCAGCGGCCCGCAGGGCGTGGCTGTGGCGGACCTGAACCGCGACGGCAAACCCGACGCAATTATTGCAGACACGACAGGCAACCAGATCAGTGTTGTGTTGAGCAGCGGCTCCAGCTACACGGTGACCAGCTACAGCACCGGCGCTGGCTCGACGCCGACGGCGGTTGCGGTGATTCCGAACTTTGCACTTTCCGGCTATCCCGCTGTGGCCGTGTTGGAACAGGGCAGCAAAAATGTCACCATCTTCACGGATTCCAGTTCGGGCGTTCTGACCGCAGGTGCGTCCTATGGCTTTGGAACTGCGCCGACCAGCCTTGTGGTTGCAGACTTCAACCATGACGGCTTCTCCGACCTGGCTATTTCGTATCCGAACGGAATAGCGGTTTTGTTGGGCAGCGCGACGGGAACCTTTGCATCCGGAGCGGGTGCTGCCGTGGGGTCGAACATTGTGGCGATTGCGCCCGGCCACTTTGATAGCACGGGCAATTTGGGCCTATTGGCGCTCGATCAGGCCAGCAAGCAGATCAATATCATGAAGGGCAACGGTGCTGGCGGCTTCACGGACGTCAATAACTATTCCGTGGGCAACGCACCTACGTCAGTGGCCGTGGCCGATTTCAACGATGACGGCATGCCCGACTTCGCCGTGGCCAACTCCGGCGATGGAACGGTGAGCGTGTTTGTGGGCCAGGGCAGTGACAATTTTACGGCGGTCACATCCAGTCCATTTTCAGCCGGCGCAAATGTGCAGTCGGTCGTGGCCGCGGATATGAATGATGACGGGTACGCCGACCTCGTCGTGACCAATGGCTCCAACAATACGATTGGCATTCTCATCAATCAAGGCAATGGTGTCTCCACGGGAACGGCCGTCAACTTTAATCAGGTGATGCAGCCCGCGCTTTCTGGAACTCCCTACGGCATAGCCGTGGGCGACTTCAATCGTGATGGCAAGCCGGACGTGATCGTTACGCAGAACACAGCCGGTGCGGCAACGGTGCTGCTGAACAACACCTTGGCGACATCACCCCTGCCCATGGGCCGCAATCTGGGCGCTCCCAATCTCAGCTACGCCACAGGCAATATGGCCGATGCAGTAACAGTCGCCGACTTCAACGGCGATGGCGTCCCCGACATGGCGGTGGCCTTCTTTGAGGATTACACCGTGCAGGTGTTGGACGGCAATGGAGACGGAACCTTC
>DAHUZD010000023.1 GCA_027306745.1 Acidobacteriaceae bacterium | reverse complement strand
CTGGGTGCGGGCATGCGCATGGGCGGCTTTGTACCCGTGGAGCGTGACCAGCGGCGCGAAAGCGCCATTGCCAGTATTCAACGAGCTGCGCAGGTGCTTGCCTCCGGGGTTCACATCACCGTGTTTCCTGAGGGAACCCGTTCGCGCGACGGGCGATTGCTACCGTTCAAAAAAGGTCCATTTTTTCTGGCAGAGCAGACAGGAGTCGCGGTGGTTCCCATTTCTATTCACGGCACGGAACAGATGATGCGCAAGGGCAGCCTGCGCATTTTTCCCGGAGAGGCGCATGTGCACTTCCACGCGCCGTTCTATTCGCAGGATTTCGAAACCCGCGATGCGTTGATGCAGGCCGTGCGGGCAGCCATCACCAGCAAGCTGCCAGCATGGATGCACACGTAGCGAGTTTCTAGTTGGATTTCAGGATGGCTTTGAATCCGGCAGAGAGAACCTTGGTGCGCATGGCGGCTGCATCGCTGCGGGATGTGAATGGCCCAATCTGCACGCGGAAGAACTTGTCCTTCACTTCGTGATGAATGCGCGCGTGCAGGCCAGCGCGGCGCAATTTTGCAATTAAGAATTGTGCATCCTTGCGGCTGGCGGATGCAGCGATCTGCACCATATAAACCGCGGTAGCGGCGTGGGCCGCAGCCGGCAGTGAAGGATCGCCCAAAACCGCCGAAGAGGACATCTCGTCAGATTCAGGTGCACTCGCCGCCTGGAGGACGGGCGCAGTTTGCAAGGCTGAGGAGTTCGCGGGTGCGATGCTGCTTTGAACCGGAGCAGGGGACAGTGGCTCGGCCTCAGACGCAGTGCTGCTGCTCGCAGGCACGGGTGCCGAGGTGGTTGCGGCTGCTGGTAGCGGGCTGCCATGCAGCCACGCGTGCAGGCTGAAGGAACTGGCCGTGACGCCATGCGTGATGCCGAAGGAATATCCCAGGCCAAAGAAGACTGCTGAGACCAGCGTGGCGCCGAAAAAGAGCGAGAGGATGATGCCGGTGCCAATGTTCAACTCTGCGTCTATGGTTTCAGCTTCTTGAAAGAGCGTGTGCATCTGCGGCTATCCTTTCTTTTCGGTATCGTGACCGCCCAGCGTGGTTATATTCAGCAGGTTCAGCAACTCCATGGGCAGTGGGAAGACGATGGTGGTGTTTTTCTCGACGCCGATATCAGAAAGCGTTTGCAGGTACCGAAGCTGCATGGTGATGGGTTGCGTGGCCAGCAGAGCTGCGGCATCGACCAGTTTTTGCGCGGCATTATATTCGCCTTCCGCATGGATGATTTTTGAGCGCTTTTCGCGTTCTGCCTCAGCTTGCTTGGCCATGGCGCGCAGCATGGACTCTGGTAGATCGACCTGCTTTACTTCCACGCTGACCACTTTGACGCCGTAAGGAGCGGTGTGCTGATCGATGATGGCCTGAATCTTCAGGTTCAGCGTTTCTCGGTGTGAGAGCAACTCGTCCAACTCCACCTCGCCCAGCACGGAACGCAACGTGGTCTGCGCGAACGGTGAGGTCTGGTAGACGTAATTGCTGACTTCGAGGACGGCCTTGGTTGGGTCCAGCACGCGCAGCGTCAGCACGGCGTTCACTTTGAGAGTGACGTTGTCACGGGTGATGATGTCCTGCGGTGGAACTTCCATGACCTCTTGCCGTAGGGAGATGCGCACCATCTGGTCCAAGGGCCGGAAGACGAGGATGACGCCGGGGCCTTTGGAGGCGCTGAGCATTCTGCCCAGCCGGAAGATGACCGCGCGTTCGTATTCCTTCAAAATCTTGATCGAATTTACAAGATAAAAGCCAACGATCAAAACAACGATGAGCACAGTCATGGAGTTCATAGTTCCCTTCGTGCGGCAGAGCCGCTGCTGCTGGTTGTATATCACGCGCCTGGCTGCGCGCGGAAAAAATATGTGCTGGCGTCTTAGCCGGCACGCTCCACGGTCAACATTAGCTCATCCCTCGAGAGCACGCGCACCGGCTCGCCCGCAGGGATGGGATGTGTGCAGCGCACCTGCCACAGCGCGCCGTGGAGCAGAATTTGTCCAGCAGGATGGTTGGCCGGATTCAGATCCGTCTGCGCCACGCCGACAGCTCCCAGCAAGGCTTCTCCGCCCATGTGGCTTTTGTTGCGACGCGCACGCATGGCCAGCGCCGTCAGCAGAAAGGTGACCGCGCCAAAGCCGATGCCCGCGCTCAACGCTGTGGCCGGGTGCACTCGCAATTCTGGAATGGGGCCGTTGACCAGCGTCAGCAAGCCAAAGACCAGGCAGATGATGCCAGCCAGTGCGAGTATTCCGTGGCTGGTGAATTTCAACTCCAGCAGCAGAAGAATGAATGCGCTGAGGAGCAGTGCGCCCGCCGTGGCCTCCATGGGCAGTAAATTGAGTGCGAAGAGGGACAGCAAAACCAGCAGCGTGCCCAGCGAGCCGGGAATGATGGTGCCGGGAACATGGAACTCCAGATAAATGAGCAGGGCGCCGACGACCAGCAGTAGCACGGCGAAGTTGGGGTCCATCAGCGCGCCTAGAATCCGCTCGCGTACGTCGGGGGCGAAGGTTTCCATCGTGGCGCTGCTTGTGTTCAGCACGGCAGTGCTGCCGTCGAAGCGGGCGACGGCCGTGCCATTCAGCGCTTGCAAGAGCGCGGTCTCGCTGGGCGCGATGCGGTCAATTAAATGCAGATCAAGCGCTTCCTGGTCGGAGTAAGACTTGGAGTCGCGCACGGCCTCTTCCGCAGCTTGGGCGTTGCGGTGCCGCCGTGCAACGATGGAGCGCAAAAATGCAGCCGCATCGTTTTCGATCTTCTGTTTCAAAACAGGGTCCATGCGCTGGCCCTCCAAGATCGGATGCGATGCGCCAGTATTGGTGCCGGGCGCCATGGCGGCTACGTCGGCAGACTCCAACAGAAAGAATCCGGCAGAAGCGGCACGGCTGCCAGCAGGAGCCACATAAATAATC
>DAHUZD010000032.1 GCA_027306745.1 Acidobacteriaceae bacterium | reverse complement strand
ACGGCATCGTGATGATCGAGTCCGGCGCTAAGGAAGTCAGCGAAGATGTGGTGATCGACGCGATTGAGTTCGCACACGTCGAGATCAAGAAGATTTGTGCAGGCATCAACGACTTGGTAGCCCGCGCAGGCAAGACCAAACGCACTGTGCCACCGCAGGAATTTGACCACGCATACTTTGATGCACTGACGGCGAAGGTTTCCGCACAGCTCGCCGATGCACTGGACACGCACAAGCATCCGAAGTTTGAGAGCTATGCGTTGGTCAAGCAGATCAAGGACGCACTAAAGGCTGAGCTGCCCGCCGACGATGCCAGCGCACCGAAGAAGCTGAGCAAATATTTTGAACTGTTGCGCGAGAAGCTCTTCCGCGATCAGGTGACCAACGACCGTATTCGCCCCGATCGTCGCGCCTTTGACCAGATTCGCCCGATCACAATTGAAACCGGAGTGCTGCCGCGCGTGCATGGCTCGGCCTTGTTTACACGCGGTGAGACGCAGGCTTTGGTGTCAGCCACGCTGGGCACCACCGACGATGCACAGCGCATTGAGACCTTCGAAGGCGAAAAGAAGAAGCGCTTCATGCTGCACTACAACTTCCCGCCATTCTCGGTGGGCGAAGTAGGCCGCATGACCGGCGTAGGCCGCCGCGAAGTGGGCCACGGAGCTTTGGCAGAACGTGCCATCTCCGCCGTGCTGCCCGATGAGACCGAATCACCATACACGCTGCGTATCGTCTCCGACATTTTGGAGTCAAATGGTTCTTCGTCGATGGCCACTGTTTGCGGCGCCAGCTTGGCGCTGATGCATGCGGGCATCTCGCTGAAGGCCGCGGTGGCCGGTGTGGCGATGGGCCTGGTGAAGGAAGACGACAAGTACGCCATTCTGACCGACATTGCCGGCGCGGAAGATCACTACGGAGATATGGACTTCAAAGTTGCCGGTACGCGCAAGGGCATCACGGCCATGCAGATGGACATCAAGCTCAGCGGCATCACCGGCCAGATCATGCGCGAAGCCATGGAGCAGGCCCGTCGCGGACGCATGTTCCTGCTGGACACGATGGACGCTGCGTTGTCGGCACCGAGCACGGAAAAATCTCCGTTCGCGCCGCAGATTCGCACCATCCAAATCCCCACAGACAAGATTCGCGATCTGATCGGCCCTGGTGGCAAGACGATTCGCGGCATCATCGAAGCGACCGGCGTCAAAATTGACGTGGATGACACGGGCCGCGTCAACATTGCCTCCTCCGACGCCGATGGCCTGAGCCGAGCCATGCAAATGGTCAACGACCTGACTGCTGTGCCCGAAGTCGGCAAAACCTATCTGGGCAAGGTGGTTCGTCTGGCGGAGTTCGGCGCATTTGTCGAAATCTTCCCCGGCACGGACGGCCTGCTGCACATCAGCGAAATCGCCGAGCATCGCGTGCGCGAGGTGAAGGATGAGTTGAACGAAGGCGACCAGGTCCTGGTGAAGGTTCTGGGCGTCGAAGGCAATCGCATCAAGCTGTCGCGCAAGGCCGTGCTGAAGGAACAGCGCGCCAAGCTGGGACTGCCTGATCCGGCCGCGCCAGCACACTCTGGCGAGCCTGTCGCAGAAATGCACGCCTCCGCATCACGCGGAGAGCGTCAACCAGCTTCGAATGCCAGCACCATCACGCTGGAAGGCGGCGATGACTTTGACGATGAAGATGGTGGAATTGTCGAAGGCGAAGAGCCAAACTTCAACCGCGTGGACGGAGCCGCTCAGCCGGTCGGCACTGGCGGACGCCCGCAAGGTGCAGGCGATCCTCGTCGTCGGGGTCGCGGTCGCGGCGGACGTGGTCGCCGTCCGGGTGGTCCGGGCGCAGGTGGCTCTGGCGGTCACCGCAACTAACTGCGTTTGTACCTGGTGTTCATCCACACAGGAACAGGCTTGGTTTATCCATAACAAAAGGACGCTCTTGAGCGTCCTTTTGTTGTTTGTACAGCAAATGACAATGGGCCAGAGGGATCACTCGCCGGCCCATTGTCGTTATTCAACAAAAACGTAGGCTGCTAGAGCCTTTTTGCTTCGTGTATGAAAGTTCTGGGGGAAGAGATCAACTCTCTCATCCTAACCGTAAAAGAACACGGCTAGGATGGGGCACATCAGGTTATTGTTCACACTTGACTTGTGAAAGGCTTTATCGCCGCGTGGTGGCCAACAACATCTGCTCGGTGACAAGCTGAGTGAGGTCCTGCTTCTTCAGGCCCTGCTGCTGGTTGTACTCATCCACCTTGCTGGACCAGTTCATGGAGCAGAACTTTGGCCCGCACATGGAGCAGAAGGCCGTCTCCTTGTAATACTCGTCGGGCAGAGTTTCGTCGTGCATGGAACGCGCCGTGTCTGGGTCGAGCGAGAGCGCAAACTGCTTTTCCCAGTCAATGGTGTAGCGTGCGTGGCTGATGGCGTCGTCACGGTCGCGTGCGCCGGGACGATGGCGGGCCACATCCGCAGCATGCGCGGCGATTTTGTAGGCGATGATGCCGTCCTTCACATCTTTCTCATTGGGCAGGCCGAGATGCTCCTTGGGCGTGACGTAGCAAAGCATGGCCGCGCCGTGCCAGCCGATCATGGCAGCGCCAATGGCGCTGGTGATGTGGTCATAGCCAGGAGCGATGTCCGTAACCAATGGGCCAAGCGTGTAGAAAGGAGCACCGTGGCAAAGCTCCACTTCCTTCTCCACCTGCTCCTTAATCTTGTCGAGTGGGATATGCCCCGGCCCCTCGATCATCACCTGCACATCGCTCTGCCATGCCTTGGTGGTTAGCTCGCCGAGCGTCTTCAACTCAGCAAACTGCGCAGCATCGCTGGCATCGGCCAGGCAACCAGGGCGCAAGCCGTCACCGAGCGAGAAGCTGACATCGTGCTTGGCCATGACCTTAACGATGCGATCAAAGTGTTCGTAGAGAAAATTCTGTTTGTGATGGTGCGTCATCCACTGCGCGAGAATAGCCCCGCCGCGGCTGACGATGCCCGTGATGCGCTTGGCCACCAGCGGAACGTATTCAACCAGCAGGCCCGCATGCACGGTGAAGTAATCGACGCCTTGCTCGGCCTGCTCTTCAATGACTTCGAGGTAGACATCGATATTGAGGTCTTCCAGTTTTTTGACGCGATGCAGCGCCTCATAAATGGGCACGGTGCCAATGGGCAAGGGCGAGTGGCGCAGAATTGCCTCGCGGATTTGCGGAATGTCGCCGCCGGTGGACAGATCCATCACCGTGTCCGCGCCGTAATGCACGGCAGTGTGCAGTTTGCGCAGCTCCTCGTCAATGTTGGAGGCGACGGCGGAGTTGCCAATGTTGGCGTTGATCTTGCAGAGTGAAGCGACGCCAATGGCCATCGGCTCCAGCTCAGGATGATTCACGTTGGCTGGAATAATCATGCGTCCGGCGGCGACCTCATCCCGAATCAGAGAAGCTTCCAGCTTTTCACGGCGGGCAATGTAGGCCATCTCTTCGGTGATCTTGCCCTGCCGGGCAAAGTGCATCTGCGAAAGATTTGTATCGCCGGTGCGGGCCGCTTCTTCGCGGCGCTTTACGATCCACTCCGCGCGGGGCTTGGGAACGGCGCTGCCGTTGGTGTTGGAGGAACTGGAAGCGTGGGTGCCGTTGCTGGACGTGCTCATGATTCAAACCTCTGCGGATCGAAATCCTGTGGTGTTTTGGAAGAACCGTGCAGATGGGCTGCAAGGCTGATTATACGCCGCCGCCATGCGGTGCTTTGCATGAAGCAGGACAGGCGCACACGGCAGTCTACTGGAGCGGAAGGAAACCGCCGCGATGCAGAAGCAGCAAAATCCAGCCGTTCGCATTTTTCTAGCCGTCGTCATTATTCTTGGAACCATCGCCTATCTGGCCATTAGCGGCGTGCGCGCCAACAAAAGCTACTACGTAACCATCGCCGAGTTGCAAGGCATGGGCAATAAAGCCTACACACGGCACCTGCGCGTGGCAGGCAATGTGCAGCCCGGCTCCATCCAGAAAGATGGCGGAAAGATGCGTTTTGTTCTGGTGGAGCAAGGCCGGACGCTGGCAGTAAATTACACCGGCATGGAGCCGCCGCCAGACACCTTTAAGGACAATGCGCAGGCGTTGGCCATTGGCACCTTTGGCCGCGATGGCGTCTTCCACGCCACACAGATTCAAGCCAAGTGCGCATCCAAATATGCGCCTGCCCAGCCCAAAACCGCAGCCTTGGCTACACCGCAGTCAGCATCGGCTGCCATGCCCGCCGCCAGTGCCAACTAAAAATACGGTCGAACTCGAATCCGTCTCCAAGCTCTACGGCAGCTTTGCGGCCTTGCGCAAGGTGACGGCTCAGTTCCCTGTCGGCCAATGCTGCGTGATTCTTGGCGAAAACGGCGCGGGCAAATCCACATTGCTACGCGTGATTGCAGGCTTACTGCATCCCACGCTGGGTTCTGTACGCGTGCTGGACGCCCCTGCGCCACAAAACGTGCGTCAGCGGATTGGATTTTTGAGTCACGCTTCCATGCTGTATGACGAGTTGAGCGCGATGGAAAATCTGCGGTATTTTTCTGCGCTGAACGCGGGCACGGAGAGGATGCCTGCTGCAGAAGCGCTGCGGCTGGTCGGCTTGAAGGCTGAGTTGGAGCGTCCGGTGGGGCAATACTCCCAGGGCATGCGCCAACGCGCCGCGCTGGCGCGCGTGTTGCTGGCCCAGCCGGACCTGCTGTTGCTGGATGAGCCGTTTTCAAATGTGGATGCGGCCAGTGTGGAGCAGATGCAGCGCGTGCTGCTGACCCTGCGCAGCCGGGGGTGCACGATTTTGTTGACGACGCATCAGCCGGAGCTGACGCGCCCGCTGGCGGATCGCTATTGCCATATGCAGCACGGGGCCATCGCGGGCTGGAGCGAAGGGAGCGCAGCATGAATTATGCCCGCGTCGTCTGGGCGCACCTGTGCAAGGATTTACGGCTGGAATGGCGCTCCAAAGACGCCATCAACGGTATGCTATTTTTTTCGCTGCTGGTGGTGGTGCTCTTCAGCTTTGCCTTCGACCCTACGACGGCGGTTTCGCGGCAGATTGCAGGTGGTATTCTCTGGGTCGCGCTCTTGTTTGCCACAGTGACGGCGCTCAACCAGACCTGGACGCGCGAATTGCGCAACTCAGTGCTGGATGCGCAGCGCATGGCTCCCGCCGCGCCCAGCGCATTATTTTTGGCCAAGGTGCTGGCCAACTTTTTCTTTGTCACCGCAGTTCAAGTCATTCTGGCCCCGGTATTTATCATCTTTTACAATTTGCATGCGCTGGGCCAAGGCTGGCTACTGTGGATGGTGCTGCCGCTGGGCACGCTGGCACTGGTGATCAATGGAACATTTTTCGGCGCGCTCTCCTTGCGCACGCGCAATCGGGAGTTGCTGCTGCCGCTGATTCTCTTCCCCATTTCCATCCCCGCCGTGCTGGCGATGGTGGAGGCGACGACTGCGATCTTAACCGGGGAGTACGATCCCGGCCTGTGGATTCGATTGCTGGCTGGCTACGACATCATTTTTACAACCATTAGCCTGCTGTTGTTTGCAACAGTTTTGCACGCGGAGTGATGCCGGTCACGCAAAGCTTTCGGCGATTGGCGTAGACTATCGTTGGCTTACTGCAAAGAAGATTGCCTATGAAACGATTGCTTTGGATTGCCGTCCCCGTAACGCTGGCGCTGCTGGTGCAGGGCTTCCGCGAGGCGATTTTTATTGCCCCCACGGAAGCGACCATGGGTAACATTCAGCGCATCTTTTATTACCATGTCACTTCGGCGTGGATGGCATTTTTGATGTTCTTCCTCAGCTTCTGCGCTTCAGTTGCGTATTTAATTTTTCGGCGCAGCCAGCCGTTCCGAGCCGAGGCTGCGGATGCCTTTGCACTGTCCACGGCGGAGCTGGGCGTGGTTTTTTGCAGCGTCGTGCTGATCAGCGGGCCGCTGTGGGCGCGTCCGGTCTGGGGTATCTGGTGGACG
>DAHUZD010000014.1 GCA_027306745.1 Acidobacteriaceae bacterium | reverse complement strand
GCCTCGGCGCGCGCGTCACGCATACGCCTGCTGGCGTCATTGAGGTCACCGGCTGTGCAGGTACGCTGCGCCAGCCCACGGAGCCGCTCGATTGCGGCAACTCCGGTTCCACCATGCGCATGTTGGCCGGCATTCTAGCCGCGCAGCCGCTGCACTGCACGCTTATCGGCGACGAATCCCTCTCACGCCGCCCTATGGAGCGCATCCGCAAACCGCTGGCGCTGATGGGCGCACAGATCGACCTCACCGACGGACATGCCCCCATGCAGGTGCACGGCGGGCAATTACAGGGCGTCGATTTCTCCACGCCCATTGCCAGCGCACAAGTAAAAAGCTGTCTGCTCTTCGCCGGCCTGCGTGCCGCGGGCACAACCACGGTGCATGAACCGGTCCGCACGCGCGACCACGGCGAGCTGGCTCTGCGCGCCTTTGGCGCGGAGCTGACCCGCACCACGGGCAGCGTCACCCTGCGCGGTGGGCAATCCCTGCGCGCCATCGACGCCACCGTGCCCGGCGATCTCTCTTCTGCCGCATTCTTCTTGTGCGCCGCGGCTATCTTTCCCGGCTCACAGCTTTTGCTCGACGGCGTGGGCATGAACCCCACCCGCGCCACCTTGCTGGACGTGCTGCGCACGCTGGGGCTCAGCATCTCGATTCTGCAATTGGAGGAAAAACACGGCGAACTCACCGGTGCCTTGCAAGTCTCCGGCCCGGCCCAGGGATTGAGCGGCGCAACCATCTCCGGCGCACTCTCGGCCCAGTTGATTGATGAGCTGCCCGTGCTGGCCGCGATTGCTCCCTACACGCGCGATGGAATCCAAATCCGCGATGCGCGTGAACTGCGCGTCAAAGAATCGGACCGCATCGCCTTGGTCGCAAAAAATCTGCGCGCCATGGGTGCCAGCGTCACCGAACATGAAGATGGACTCGACGTGCCCGGCAATCAAGCGCTGCACGGCGCGGCCATTGACTCTGGCGGCGACCACCGCATCGCCATGGCCTTCTCAGTGGCCGCACTGCGAGCCAACGGAGATACGGAAATTCACGGCGCCGAATCGGCGGCCATCTCATTCCCAGAGTTCTTCGACCTGCTAGAGCGCATCACCGAACGATAGGGTGGCGCGCGCAACTCGCTGTCCTACCGAGCAATACCGCACGCACCCACAAACACTTTGTCATTCCGAGCGCGCGTGAGCGAGTCGGGGAATCTTTCGGGTGCCCCCAACGTCTCGCATTTGAGGCGTGGGGGCCGATCCCCATCAAGGCTGCACAGAATTACCCGGCTGCTGTAGCGGCTGCGGTGCAGCTTGCTTCTCAGGAGCCTCCAGGCCCGGCACCTGCGGCGCGTGTTCGATCTTGCCCGCTGCCGCTTCGACAATGTCTATGTCATATTTGTCCAGCGTATCGGCCACCAGTTCAGACAGCGCAGCGCGATCCACTGCATAGGTTGTCTGAGCGGAGATCAAATTATCCTGTGCCGATTCCAAGCTGCGCTGTTGCAACAGCACGTTGGCCGTGGTGGAAGCGCCCAGGTGATATTTCTTTTTCTCTGCGTCCAGGCTCTGCTGCGCGTACACCAGCGAGGCCTGGGCCGACTCCACCGTTGCCCGGTCATTTTGCAGCGCGTAGATCTGGTTGATGATGTTCATGCGTAGCTTCAAATACGTTTGCTGCAACAGCATCTGCGACTGCCGGTATTCCAGCATCGCGCGTGCCTGCTGGGCCTGTGCCTGACGGTTGCGCAAGGGCAGCGTCAGGTTGATGCCGGCCCCCTTGGTGGATCCGCTGCCGTTGAACATATTGCCAAATGCAGTGCTGTACGGGATGCTTGTCCCCGGCGTACCCGCGCAAGGATTGAAGAAACCGCCCCCGCCGCAGGTGATCAGCGGACTTTTCGATCCGCCCAATCCGGCTGCGCCATAGAAGCCGTACACATCCAACTGCGGCAGCAAGGCATTGTGCACGGACTTGATCGTGATCTCCTGATTCTTCAACGCCAGCTTGGCCTCTTCGATGGTTGGGCTATTGGCATAGGTCTCCTGCACCAGTTGCTCCACCGGCTGCTGCTCCTCCGGCGTCTGCGCCAGCGAGATGCGGTCGGTGGGGATCACCGGAGCTGCGGCGAAGATGGCGTCGCTCAGGTTGCGCGCAATCGCCTGCTTCATGATCAACTGCTGGTACTCCAGCTTGGTCTGCGCATCGATCAACGCCTGCTGGTCGCTGGCCAAGTTGGCTTTGGCGTTCACCACGTCCAGCGGTGCCAGCGTGCCAATCTTCAACTGCTTCTCGTCGTCCGACTCCAATTGCTGGCTCTGCGCCAGCGCTCCCTGCTTGGCCTGCACATCTTCATACGCTCCCACCAAACCCCAGTAGATGTTCTCCACCTGGTCGATGGTGTACAGCAATTGCGCGCGGAAGGAGGCGTCGGTGATGCGGCGGTTATTTTTGGTGATGGCGATATAGCGACCATTTACGTGCGGCCCGAAGCCCTGCAACAGGTGCTGCGTGATCTGCACATTGAAGGATGTGTTAATCGTCGGGCTGTAGAAGTTAAAAATGCTGTTGCTGGTGGTGCGCGTGTTGTCAAAGGTGGCCGCGATCGATGTGCCCGTCAGAAATCCCTGGTTGTAGTTAAAGTTGTACTCGTCCTGGTTCTGGTCCAGCGTAAAGGAGTTGGTCGAGAAGTTTGAACCCTGCGGCGTATGCGAACGCTCCAACTGGATGGTTCCCCCAATGCTGGGATCCAGTTGCTCTGGCAGTGTGACCAGCGGGCCTGCGCCCAGCGTCGTCTGGTTGATGCCGTTGGGGCCGCTGGCCGCGCCGCCTGCGCCTGCCGACGTGCCACCGGGTACGCCGCCCACCGCGCCCGTAGTCTGCACCAGCGGCGTGGATGTAGCGGCCGTTGTGCTGCTGGACCTGCTGGATGGCGCTGCCGCCCCCGACGAACTGAAGACCGGCGAAGTGCTGCCACCCATCGTTCCCGTCAGCAAACCATTGTTCACGCCCAAAAAGGACAGCCCCGAACGCGCGCGCAACAGATCTGTGTCAGCAATGTCCAGGTTGTAGCGGGCGATGGCGATGTCGTAGTTGTTCTCCAGCGCCAACAGAATCGCATCATCCAGACTCAGATAAATCTTGCCGTCGCGGTACAGGTCGTCCAGGCGCGGAGAGTTGGTATACACCGGCGCAGGCACTTGAATCTGCGTGTACTGCGACACCGGGTTGTACCACTCCTGCTTGCCCCGCGAGTACTCATGCCCGGCAGAGCGCAGCGGCTTGTATTGGCCCTGCGTCTGCGTGCCGGCAGCCAACGTAGCCTGCGCTGCCGGAGCATTCGGCGGCTGCGCCGCAGCTCCATTCTGCGTCTGCGCGCCGGCCAGCGGCGTCCCCGTTGTACTCAACACAACCAGCCCCACGGCCAGCACACTCTGCAGATTTTGCACTCTCACGTTGTAACCTTTCCCTCAAATCGGGCGGCTGCGCTTGGCGCGGAACCGCACTGCGAACATCGGCAGACCTACACCTCTGCCCCGGCCTATTGCATTGCCAAAAAAATCTTTGCTCAGTTTAAGACGCGGATCAGCGCCTTCAGGTTTCGAAAAAATGCACCCGGCCCCTGGTTGCCGACGGCAAGGCCACAACAAGAGGCAATGGTGGATACGCACCGCCTGCCGCTCCGGTTCCGTGCCCCATTCTGCGTACGGCAGGCCATCTGCATCCCGTATAGTCGAACATAGCGAGTATATCCCGCGCGCCATGCTCCAGGCCGCTGCGCGCCCGCTTTGGTATGTCCACCATTTCCACATCTGGCTCCTCCCTCGCCGCTGCCACTCCCGTGCAGTGGAAGCTCACCCTCGCCTACGACGGAACGGACTTCCACGGCTGGCAAATCCAGCCCG
>DAHUZD010000425.1 GCA_027306745.1 Acidobacteriaceae bacterium | reverse complement strand
GCGCGTGACGGAGATTGACGAGATTGCACCGTTTCCAGTGCAGCTCCGCAGCCAGCTTGCCGCCGCGGGCTATTGCGTGGGGCTGCCGAGGATAGCGCAGGTCTTCACCTCCGTGGACGGCACCGAGCGCTACCTGATGGCCTGTGCCGATGGCGCGACGGTGGAGACGGTCTGGATGCCAGAGGGCGATGGCGGCGAGCAGGGCGACGGCTCCGACGATACTGCCGGAGCCGCGGGAGAATCCTCCGCAGAGGCGGCGCGCTATTTGCGGGCGACGATCTGCGTCTCCAGCCAGGTGGGCTGCGCGGTGAACTGCCAGTTCTGCCTGACGGCCAAGCTGGGCGTGCAGCGCAACCTGACGGCGGGTGAGATAGCCGGCCAAGTGGTGGCCGTGCTCAATCGGCATAAGGTGCGCGTAGGGCGAGACCGCATCAACCTTGTGTTTATGGGCATGGGCGAGCCATTCCTGAACTACGACGCCTTTATGGACGCGGTGCGGCTGCTGGTGGCGGGCGTGGGCATTCCAGAGTCACGCATGACGGTTTCGACTTCGGGCATTCTGCCGGGCATTGAGCGCTTTGCCACCGAGCCGGTGCGGCCCAAGCTGGCGCTGAGTTTGAATGCGCCGAATGACACGATCCGCGCCGAGATCATGCCGATCACGCGCAAATGGAACATTGCGGCGCTGCTCGACGGCCTGCGCGCGATTCCCTTGCGCGCGCGCGAGCGGCTGACGTTGGAGTATGTGCTGCTGGGCGGCGTCAACGACCGACTGCAGGATGCGCGTGAATTGGTGCAACAAGTGCGGCGCTCCGGCCTGCCGTTGAAGGTGAATCTGATTGTGTGGAATCCGGGGCCGGGTGTGGCCTATCAAATGCCGCAGACCGAGGCTGTAGCCGCCTTTCAGCAGCACTTGATGGCAGCGGGCGTGCCCGCCTACATACGCCGTCCGCGTGGACGCGACATCTACGCCGCCTGCGGCCAACTGAAGCGCACCACGGAGACGACGGGCTAGAAATTTTTCGCTTCGAATGCGCACGATGGGAGCGGGCCGTCGTTCTGACATCATCCCACCCAAGCCAAATGCGGCTTAAGTGGCACCCGAAAAGTGTGAACGCTGGACAGGAAAACGCGCACCCGCAGATTCTTCGACTGGCGCTGCGCGCTCACTCAGAATGACGAGATGTAGATGGTGCGATGCTTTTCGCCCCGCGACGAGTCATTCTGAACGCAGCGTAGCGGAGTGAAGAATCCAGAGGAATCCGGCTATGCAGATGCAAAAAGCATTCTCTGGGTTCTCGCGGTTCAATTTGCGTGTGGCTTGCTCAAGGCAGGCTGACTCACTGCGTGTGCTCAGGAGGACAAGCCGTCGTCGCCGAAGAAGCGCTGCATCCGTTTTTGCAGATGTATCTTAACCTCTGGCCACTCCTCGCGGGTGATGCCGAACCAGACGCTATTGCGGATGCCGCCGCCGGGCATCAGCATGTGATTGCGAAAGATGCCCTCCTGCGTGGCACCGATGGCGCGCATGGCTGCCTGCGAACGCAGATTTTCATGATGGGTTTTCAGCGCGACGCGCATGGCTCCCCACTGCTCGAATGCGTAGCGGAGTTGCAGGTACTTCGCCTCCGAGTTTAGGCCGGTTCCCTGCCACGGTCGCGCCAGCCAAGTTGCGCCAATCTCCAAATTTTTATGCGCAGGCTGAATGTCCATGAAGCGTGTGCTGCCGACGATTCTGCGACTGGACTTTTCCCGCGTGACCCAAGGCAGCGCCACGCCAGCCTCTTGCTGGGCCAGCGCGGCGTTGATGTAAGCCTGCAGATCCGCCTCCGTCTCGATCAGCACCGTGGAGAGCCGCCACAATTCTGGATCGAAGGCAATCTCCGCCAAGATGGAGAAGTGCGCCTGCGTCAGCGGCTCCAAACGTACATGCCTGCCTTCGAGCACAACCGGGGCCATCGTCATGCACCGATTGTAGCCGCTGATGCTGCCGCTCTAGTTATCGCTGCCGCTGGAGCTGCCGCTGCCAGAGCCGTTCGATGACTCTGGCGCTTCCGGCGTCTCCGGCGTCTCCACCTGTCCGATGCCCGCGGCGTAGAGCAGGTAGCTGCTGGAGCCGCTCTCAATTAGGTAACCATGTACCTCCACGCTTGTGCTGGCGGCCAACGTTGCAAAGCTGGATGCGCTCAGCGAGTGACTAAACTCCGTGTTGGTATTGGTGGCTGCGTTGAGAGTGGTGAGGCTGCTATAAGTGGTCAGCAGCGCAGTGGTCGGCAGGGTGAGCGTAAAGGTGAAGTTGGGGCTGGTTCCCTGCGGCACGGCGGCCAGCGTGCCTGCGATGCTCTCTGCCGCCAGCGTCACTTGCTGCGCCTGCAAGACGCCACCTGTGCCCGCCGTGCCCGCCAAGACGACTGCCTGGCCGGGAAAGACCTCCGCACTGGTGAAGGCTCCCGCAGCAACGCCAGCCTGCTGCGCATCCTCTGGCAGGTTAAAGGTGGTGGACTGGGAAACGCTGACGCTGAGCGTGGCGGCGGTGTTGCCCAAGCTGCCATAGCTCTCACGCGGAACCATGCTAAAGCCGGTGAGCACGCCGCCGGTCTGCGTCACGCTGGTCACCATGCCTTTGGCTCCATCTTCCTGCTGGCCAGAGCCGTTGTCCTGCGACTCCGGCGTAATCGTTGTGGCCAACAGGGTACCGTCGCTTTGCGCCTGCGCCTGCACCTGTACGATGGTTCCCGCCTGAATCGTGGATGCAGTTACTCCCGACGGAAATTGCGTGGAGCCATTGATGGTGAAGCTGAACTGCTTGCCCGAGTCGCCCGCCTGAAGCGTAACGGATGTAGCGCTGATGCTGACCAGGCTGCCTGTCACCTCCATCTGTCGGTCGCCGGAGTTTTCTGCGCTGACCACCGCGCCTGTTGTGTTGATGGCGGGCGTAAAGGTGACCGCGCTGCCCGTGATGCTGAAGGATTGCGCCAGATTGAAGGCCATTTGCAATTGCGCTTCACCACTGGCGTTGATGGTCAACGCAGGCGACAGCGCCACGGTCACCGTAGGCGAACTCAGCGTGGCCGTGGCCGATACGACCTGCCCGCCACTACTGACATAGGAAACAACGGCAGAGGCGACCGTCAGCGATACAGAGTTGTAGGTGCCGTAGGCGACGTTGGTCAACTCCAGCGGTTCCTGCACTGCGCCCAGGCTGGAGAGTTCCACGGTGACCGGCTGGCTGATGACAGTTGCGCTGCTGGTACCTGTGCCCAGGCTGACGCTGGAGAGCGTGACCACAGCGGAGAGTATGTTGCTCAGCGGCGCGTCGCTGGCTGTGACCACCATGGGCGCGGTGGATGTGCTGAGGGGAGATGTGCCCGTGCCCGCCGCCGTGCTGCTGCATCCGGTCAACAAGCATGCCGCAGCCACCACAGACAAAGCCAGCATGGCAGCTTGTTCTTTGCTGAAGATTCTGTTGGAGATTTGCATGGAGATCCTCACCGTTCTGTTTGGGAAAAATTGCTTCAGGTCTTCGTCGTCCATCGCCGGAGCGGGAACCTGCGTGCATGATGCTCCGGTGGGTGTCAAAGTCTGCATCGGACGAATACTGGGAAACTTGAGGGATATTTTTTTGTTTATTCCTAAAAGGACAAGGAGATTGGATAATGATTCCAACGCTGGCGAGTCTTATAGTTGGAATGGAGGCAAGAACGAATGCAGGAACGAATGCACGGCAAGAAAAGCATCCCGGCATGGTGTGTGGCTGTCGGTCTGGTTGCAATCGGTTTGCTTTCGCCGATAGCCAAGGCACAGAAGAACCCCGGCACGCAACCGCAAGCACCCACCGTGCAGCAGGTGGAGGCCACAGCCTGCGGGGATTTTCATGTGAAATTTGAGGCTATGCAGGATGGCACACATCCGTTAGCCCCTGCGGTTCCGGGAAAAGCCTTGGTCTATGTGATCAGTGATTTTTACTCAGCCAAAGGTAATTACCGAACGGGGCCAACCATTCGAATTGGTGTGGATGGAAAGTGGGTTGGAGCAAACTGGGGTGCAGCGTACATGTACTTCTATGTACAACCTGGCATGCATCATTTGTGTGTTAATTGGCAGTCTCATCTTAAATCTCTGAACAGCTTGGTTACCTTGAAAGATGTGAATTTTCAGTCCGGAACCACTAATTATTTTCGCATCAGTTTTACGAATAGCAATGGTTATGGATTGTTATATGACAACCCGTTAAATTTTGAGGTTGTGGGTCCCAGTGAAGGACTACTTCTTGTGGCCCAGTATCCACATGGCACCTCCAAGGCAAAAAACTAGTAGAACTCGATCACTTGGAACACATGGGACGCCGCTTCCTTCACCCTATTCCGAACGTGAACAGCCTTGCACAGTCTGCATTTTCATACAAACCCGTATCATCAAACCATGCGCTTTGACGTGGTCACCATCTTCCCAGAGTTTTTCGACGGGCCGCTGCGCTGCGGCGTGCTGCGACGCGCGCTGGAAGAGCATCTGCTCGAAGTCCACTGCCACGGGCTGCGCCAATTTACAGACGACAAGCACCAGACTGTCGATGACCGCCCCTTCGGCGGTGGCGAAGGCATGGTGCTGAAGCCGGAGCCGATCTTTCGCGCGCTGGAGTCTCTGGGCGTGGCAGAAAAATCCCAGCGCGACACCAAACGCGAGCGCGTAATTCTGCTCTCCGCACAAGGGATTCCCTTCACACAGGCGCGCGCGCGGGAGCTGGCCGCAGCCGAGCGCGTGGTGTTGCTTTGCGGACGCTATGAAGGCGTCGATGAGCGCGTTAACGATCTGCTGGCAGACATGGAACTATCCATTGGCGATTATGTGTTGAGCGGCGGAGAGCTGGCCGCAGCCGTGGTCGTCTATGCCGTGGCGCGCTTGCTGCCCGGCGTGCTGGGCAATGCCGACTCCAGCCGCTATGAGAGCTTCAGCCTGGACGATGGCTCCGGCGATGTGCAGAGTGAGGGCGAAGACGCTCCACCGCGGTCGACCTGCGATGCGGGCGGCCTGCTCGACTATCCGCATTACACGCGCCCGGCAGAGTGGCGCGGCCACGGCGTGCCCGATGTGCTCAGCTCTGGCAATCATGAACTGATTCGGCACTGGCGCAGGCGTAAATCGCTGGAGAAGACGCTGCGCAATCGGCCCGATCTGCTCCAGTCCGCCACGCTGAGCCAAGAGGATCGTGCACTGCTGCAGGAGATGGAGCGCGAGAGCTGATGGCAGCTTCCTCAGCTTGCTTGCGAGCCATGGGTATTTGAGAGTTTACAAAGGATTCGTCCACAGGTTGAGTCATGCTGAGCGGCCACGGGAGCAGCCGCCCTGAGCGAGCCGTAAGCGAGTCGAACGGGAAGAATCCAGAAGGACTGTGCAGCCTAGATACAACCATCCTCCTCAGGATTCTTCGTCGCCAAGCTCATCAGAATGACTCCGCAT
>DAHUZD010000421.1 GCA_027306745.1 Acidobacteriaceae bacterium | reverse complement strand
GGGGGAGTGCGGTATTTTTTTGAGCTAAGAGCAGCCGCTGGTGCTGCCGCACTCCACGCACTTGTAGCAGCTTCCATTGCGCACCATGATGGCTCCGCAGGTGTGGCAACTGGGCGCATCGCCCATGTCCACCAGTGCGCGCATGGCGTCAGCGGCATGGTACAGGCCGCGGTCTTCCAGATGCAGATCGCCAGAGGCTGCTTGTGGCGCGGTTGTGCTGACAGCGTGCATCTCTGCAATCACAGATTCCGTTGCAGACGGTGCAGACAGAGCCGAACGTGCCGCAGGCGGTTGCAGTGCGGTGGCGGATTCTGGCGCAGTTCCGGCTCCGGCCAATCCGGCAAAGAGCGGCAACTGCTGGCCAGAGAGGAAGCGAATCTGGAGCCAGCGGAAGATGTAATCCATGATGGACTTGGCAAAGCCGATTTGCTCGTTGCCGGTCCAGCCGGATGGCTCAAAGCGCGTGTGCGCAAACTTTTCGCAGAGCACGCGCAGTGGCACGCCATGCTGGAGCGAGAGGGAAATGGCCGTGGCGAAAGCATCCATCAAGCCGCTGACTGTGGAACCTTCCTTCGCCATGCGGATGAAGATTTCTCCGGGCTGGCCGTTCGGGTACAGGCCCACGGTGATGTAACCTTCATGGCCGGCGATGGAGAATTTGTGCGTCAGTGAGGCGCGCTCCTCCGCCAAGCGATGGCGAACCGCGCGCGGTGGAGCGGTGGGGTCTTGCTGCACCAGCATGGCGTCTGAGGCCGCTTGCAGCGCAATGCGCGCGGCGGACTCAACGGCTCCCGCAGGTACGGTGACCGGCGCAGCCGCCTGCGCCTTCAACGGCGAGGCGAGCGATTCGATGTCCGTGGCGTCGAAGGGCGTGCGGGCCAGCGCGGCCAGCAGTTGCGTGGCCACAGCGTCCAAGGTGGAGTTGCCGCGTGTGGACTTGGCATCCTTGCCATCGCCCACGTTGAGCGGCTGCACGCCTTTGGAGCCGTCGCGGTAGATGGCCACAGCCTTCAGCCCTTGCCGCCATGATTCCATGTAGGCTTCGGCGATATCGTCCACCGTGGCATCATTGGGCAGGTTGACGGTTTTGGAGATTGCGCCGGAGAGGAACGGCTGCGCGGCCGCCATCATCCGCACATGGCCCCTGTAGTGGATGGTGCGCGTACCCTGGGCCGGTTTAAAGCTGCACTCGAAGACAGGCAGGTGCTCGGCGCGGAGACCAGGCGCGCCTTCGATGGTGCCGGTGGCGTCAATGTAGCTGACGATGGCATCGACCTGTTCGCTGCCATAGCCCAGCTTGAAGAGCGCGGCAGGCACGGTGTTGTTGACGATCTTGATGACGCCGCCGCCGACGAGCTTCTTGTACTTGACCAAGGCCAGATCCGGCTCCACGCCGGTAGTGTCGCAATCCATCATGAAGCCGATGGGGCCAGTCGGTGCCAGCACGGTGGTCTGCGAGTTGCGGTAGCCATATTTTTCGCCATGCGCCAGCGCCTGATCCCAGCAGTTGCGGCTGGCTTCGAGCAGCGTATCCAGTTGCGGCACGCTGAACGGCTCCGCGCTGCTGCGCGAGGCTCCAATCTTGTTGACCTCGGCGCGGTGCATGCGGATGACATCCAAGAACGGTTCGCGATTGACGTAAAAGCCGGGGCAGGCCCCGCCGGTACGGCTGACGGATTGCGTCAACGGCGTGGCCGAGGGCAGCGCCGGGCAACGCTCAGCCAGGCGCGAGGATTGCAGGTACGATTCGCCGCAGAGAATGGCCGTCAGGCAGGCGGCGAAGTCGCGACCCGCGTCCGAGTCATATGGCAAGCCGAAGGACATCAGCAGCGCGCCCAGGTTGGCGTAGCCCAAACCGAGCGGACGATAGTCATGCGAGTTCTTGGAGATGGCCTCGGTTGGGTACCCGGAGTTGTCCACGAGAATGTCCATCGCCGTAATCAGCACGTCCACCGCATAGCGGTAGGCGTCCACGTCGAAGGTGCCTGTCGGCGTGACGAACTTCATCAGATTGAAGCTGGCCAGGTTGCAGGCCGAGTCGTCGAGGAACATGTACTCCGAGCAGGGGTTGGACGCGTTGATGCGTCCGGTGTTTTTCGATGTGTGCCAGCGATTGATGGTCGTGTCATATTGCATGCCGGGATCACCGCACTGCCAAGTGGCGTCGGCAATCTTGTGCATCAGGTCGCGCGCACGATAGGTGGCCATGGGTGCGCCATTTTTCACTGCACGCGTGGAGAACTCTCCATCGTGTTCAACCGCACGCATGAACTCGTCATTGACGCGCACGGAGTTGTTCGCGTTCTGGAAGAAGATGGAAGTAAAGGCCTCCGAATCCGGGCCGGAGCCGTCGTAGCCCGCCTGCACCAGCGTCCAAGCCTTGGCCTCTTCCTTGGATTTGCACTCGATAAAGTCGACGATGTCGGGATGGTCCACGTTCAGGATGACCATCTTGGCGGCTCGGCGGGTTTTGCCGCCGGATTTGATGACGCCTGCGAAGGCGTCAAAGCCGCGCATAAAGCTGAGTGGGCCGCTGGCCGTGCCGCC
>DAHUZD010000394.1 GCA_027306745.1 Acidobacteriaceae bacterium | reverse complement strand
CGCGGCGGCGGAACTCATCACAGATGCGGTCTACGGCATTGAGGAGCAGTTGCAGGCGCTGGCCGGTCGATTGGAACGAGCTGCGCGCTATCGGCTCCTACTGGCACGGGAACCCTTCACGCGTCTCGGCGCATCGGCCGTCTTTGCCCGCTTGCAAGAGAGCTTCGCCCGGCGGCAGCAGCGCATAGACTCGCTGCGCTTCCGGCTGGAGGCGGCGTGGAGCCGCATCTGCGCCCAGGCCCGGCAGCGCGTGGCTGCGGTGGAGGATCGCCTGCGACGTCAGGACGTACAGCGCGGGCTTGTCCTGCATCGAGAGCACCTGAATACACTGCGCCTGCGCCTGCATCAATGCGCTGCGAGTCGTTTGGAACGCGAGCGTGGCCGCGCACAACGGGCGCACGTCCGGCTCCACGCACTCTCGCCGCTGGCCGTGCTTGACCGTGGCTACGCGCTGGTTTACGGCGAAACGAATATGCTGGTAAAGGACGCCCGCCAACTGCACCGGGACGCGTCGTTGCGCCTGCGCTTTGCGCGCGGGGCAGCCACGGCTCGTGTGCTGGATGCAGAAACCGCGGACCGGCCCACCATCCCAGGCTCCGGAAGCAGTAGCGAATGAGAAAGCTGTTTGGCACCGACGGTATCCGCGCAATAGCAGGACAATCCCCACTCGACCGCACCACAATCTACGCCATGGGCCTCGCGCTGGCGCATTCTCTAAAAAAGCAAACACCATCGCCGCGCGTGGTGCTGGGCATGGACACCCGCGAATCCAGCTCGTGGATTGCCGCCACGCTGGCACAAGGTCTGCGCGTCGGCGGAGCCGAGGTCGCCAGCGCGGGTGTGATTCCCACCCCCGGAATTGCTTACCTGACGCGCACGCACGGCTTTGCCGCAGGCGTCGTCATCTCCGCCTCGCATAATCCATGGCAGGACAATGGCATCAAAATCTTTGGTCCCGATGGCTACAAGCTGCCCGATGCAGTTGAGCTGCAAATGGAAATGGAAATATTCGAGCAGCTCGCCACCGCGCAAACGCCCGCGGCGGACGCATCCGCGCTGCCTGCCGACACGCCGACTTATCGCCAGGATTACGTCGCCTACTTGCTGGGCAATGTGCCCGCACTGCGGCTGGATGGAATGACGGTTGTTTTGGACTGCGCCAACGGGGCGGCCAGCGCGATGGCGCCCGAGCTGTTCGCCTCGCTGGGCGGCACAATGATTCTTACGCACTGCCAGCCGGATGGACGCAACATCAACGCCAACTGTGGAGCCTTGCACGCGGAGGTGGTCGCAAAGGAAGTTGTCGCGCACCACGCCGATCTGGGCGTCACCTTTGACGGCGATGCCGATCGCGCGCTCTTTGCCGATGGCAACGGGGCTGTCGTCAACGGCGATGCCGTGCTGTTGATCGCCGCGCGCGATTTGCTGGCGCGTGGCCAGTTGCGTTCTGGGTTGGTCGTCGCCACCACCAGGTCCAACATGGGGTTGGAGGCCGCGCTGACCCGCAGCGGCATCCGCATGTTGCGCGCTCCGGTTGGCGACAAATATGTGCTCGAAGAGATGCAGCGTGGCCAAGCCATCCTGGGCGGCGAACAATCCGGCCATATTTTATTTTTGGATCGCAGCACCACGGGCGATGGCCTGCTGACCGCGCTGGTGCTGCTCGACACAGTGCAGCGCGCGCAGAAGTCGCTGGCAGAGTTGCATCAGGATTTGAAGGTCTTCCCGCAGGTGATCGTCAACGTGCGCGTGCGCGAGAAACAGCCGCTGGAGTCATTGCCGGCCGTCGTCAATTCCATTCGCGCAGCCGAGCAGGAGTTGCACGACAGTGGCCGTGTCGTCGTGCGCTACTCCGGCACGGAAGCGCTGGCCCGTGTGATGATTGAGGCGGAGTCGGAAGAGGCCATGCAGCGCCACGCGATGTGCATCGCAGACGCTATTCGCAGTGAACTGGGCGCGTAGTTCCCCGTCGCGTTAAACGGATTTTTTGCGGCTCAGCACAAAGCTCGGCTTGCGCCGCACTTCAGCGGCATGGTCGATCTTGCGCCAGAAGCCTACGAAGTAATCCGTGGCGGAGATGATCGAAACGACCACCATAAAGTAGATTGCCGTCACCGCGATCACATGCACCGGCAGGATGAACCAGCCGAA
>DAHUZD010000366.1 GCA_027306745.1 Acidobacteriaceae bacterium | reverse complement strand
CGAGCAGATACAGCGCCGCAACCACTGCGAACATTGCGTAGCCGAGCAGGTTGAAGATGTAGGTGAGCACGGCCTTGCGGTCGCGCCAGAGCATGTAGCGCATCCCGGCTCCGCTGCGCCAGCCAATGTGTCGCCAGCCCTGGAAGACGATGCCAATCGTCCAGCGCGCTTTTTGTCGCACGGCGGCGCGGAAGCGAGAGGGGAAATACTCGCGCGTGGCGACCAGGCGCTGCGTGCCACGATCTGGGCCGTTTTGCAGTGTGTGCATGTAGCGCAGCAGAATAGAGCGCTTGCCGGGCAGTCCCAGACGGAAGCTGATCTCATAATCTTCCGTCAGGCTGAGCGTGTTGAAGACAGGCCCGTAGCTCGACAGGCGGTCCAGTGCTTCGCGGCTGAAGCCTGTACCGACTCCAGCGGAGGGCACCATTTTTGTTAGGCGCTCGCGCACCCAGATGTCTTTGGTGTGGTATTCGGCGAACTCATCGAGGTATGTGCCCGCGGTGAACTGGTACCAAGGCGTCGGCAGCGGCACCACGGGAATCTGCACCAGATAAAAGCGTGGCACAAGATAGTTCATAAATTTGAGGGCCAATGGATCGACGACATCCTCGGAGTCTTGCAGCAGAATCACCTCCGAGCGTGGCCCGCCTGCGGCTTCGAAGGCTGCGATGGCCGCCATGATTCCATTGAGGCAGTCGGATTTTGTGGTGGGTCCGTCATGATCGAGTACCACTTTGTGTACACGCGCGTCCTTTTGCGCGATGGCATCGACGGCGGCCTGCGTGGCCGGATCGTTGGGATAGGTTCCGATGAAGATCGCAAAATTTTTGTACTGCGATGTGCGCAGTGTGCGCTGGAGCATCTGGCCGATCACCTCGTGTTCCTGCCAGGCGGGAACGATGATGGCGATATGTTTTTCCGGGACCAGCTCCAGATCTGAGCGCGTCATCTTGGGCCAGCGACGCATCAGGCGAAATGAAAATTTGACGTAGTAGTACAGGTCGAGGAAAAGGTCATCGATGCCGCTCAGGATGAAGGCGACCGCCGTGACCGCGAAGAGCTTGCGCAAAAGATAAAACAACAGAGCCATACGCGCCTTCTAAAACCGGTGGCCAAAGACCAGGTTCACTCGGAGGTCGTTGTAGGTGGGGCCATACAGATTGGGTTGGCCCGCGGCAGCCACGCCAAAGTAAACGCCGTGCATGTATTCGGTCTCCAGCGTCACGTCCACGTGCTCTTTGCGCGAGCGGATGGCGAAGCCGGGGCCGAACTCACCCAGATTGTTGTAGAACTCGTGGATGGAGTCGGCAGCCAGGTTGTAGCGTGCGTAGCCAAGAAATTGCAGATCGCCAGCGTGGCCAAGGTAGGCACCCTCCTGCATTTGTCCGTAGGCGATGGCGTCGCCAAAGTAGCGCGTGTAGTATCCAGCGCTGCCATCCACGAAGGTATAAAGCCGCGGCGAGCGCGGACGGAAAAATGTCAACGCGCCGAGCGGGCCGCGCCAGCGCTTCTCCCAGCGATTGTCGTAGCCAGCCACCAAGCGCAGATCGGAGCGCTCGTTGTATTCGTTCAGCGGATACTTGAGCAGATTGACCGCGAGGTTGGCCTCCGCGTAGATGGAGTAATGTGACTTGCCCGGTTGAAAGAGCAGGCCGAGGCCGCTCATGTACACATTGTCAGCAAAGATGACCGGATAGATGCCGTTTTGTGAGTTGGTGTCGCGGCTCAGATCATTGCCCCAATAGACGCTGAAGGGACTGCTGCCCAAGGTTTTCGCCAGCCGCGTTTGCAGGTCGCCAACGAAGTCATCGAAACGGTTCAGGTAGATCAGGTCTCCGTAAACGTCGAAATAGATGGACGCCGGATGCAGTAGTTTGATTTCTGCCAGCATCTGCGCGCGCACTTTGGCGTTCGGGCTTTGCAGGGCCATGCGAAAGGCGGCCTCGGCCCGTTTGGGCTGGTGCAGGTTGAGATATGCATAGCCGAGCTGCGCGGCAGCATCATAGTTTGTCGGGTCGCGCTGCAGCACCTGTTCAAAGTCGTGGGCGGCAGCGCCGTACTGGCCCGAGTCGTAGAGTTTGTAGCCGGCATCGGCCAAATCCGCGCCGGAAGCAGGCGCGCTGGCTGCTGCTGCCTGCTGTTGCGTTGGCTGCATGTCTTGCAATTGCGACTGCATAGAAGCGCGGAGTTTGGCGTCACTGCTGTGCGTGGCCAGTTGGAACTCCGCTTTGGCCTTCTCCGGCTCGTTCAGGTGTAGGTAGGCGTAGCCAAGCTGTGCCGCGATGGCGTAGTTCTGCGGCTCCAGTTGCAGAACTTGCTCGAAGTCTTGCGCGGCCTGGGAGTATTGGCCGGCGTCGTAGAGTTTGTAGCCCGCATCGGCCAGAGCGTAGGCGCGGGCGGCGGCCTCCGGCTTTTGCGCCCATAGGGGAAGCGTTGCGGCCAGCAGCACGGCCAGACACAGGAGAGGCCAACGCAGATGCAGGGTTTGGCGCATGGCGGTACGATTCGGCTCCACTCTTTTCATCCTAGGGCGATTGGGGCAGGCCGACCCGCAGAAACAGAGAAGAAAGCGCGAAGGGTCTAGGCGAAAGTTCCCAGAGTTGAACGCATTCCCATCCCGGATGTGAACCGGGTAGTGACTTTTGTACTGTGCATTTTCTTCGCCGGGTGAAATTTTATTTTGTTCGCGCGGGCAAGCTGGGTATGATGGTTGAAACCTCTTCCCCCGCGCAAGATTGCAACCCGTACCTTGCAGGCACATGCTACGCATCAGCGGAGTCGTGCGGTGTATGGTGTCGCCCATTGGCGATATGGAGGGGGCG
>DAHUZD010000359.1 GCA_027306745.1 Acidobacteriaceae bacterium | reverse complement strand
CGTGGAGAGCGGGTAACGCCATTGCCGGACCTACCCGCTATGCCCTGCGTGCTGGCGCTGCCGCCGGTGGGGGTTTCAACGCCGCAGGCCTTCCGCGACTGGGATGCGCGTCAGCTCCAAGCCCAGCAGCAGGCTGCGATGGAGGATGCGGCCAACTCCGCATTGACCAATCTTCATGCAGCCGATAGACTGGAAGTGTTGAGCCGCAGTTGGGTGGGGGCCTTGACCTCTTCTCGAAATGATGTAGCGGCTGCATCCGGTGTCTTCTTAAAGGAAGACCGGGCTGAGGAAGCGCTTCTCAGGCTTGTCCGTGCCGGGATTGCAAACGACTTTGAAACGGTCGTTTTTGCGCAATATCCCTCCCTGCACGGCATTCTCCAGACGATGCGCATGTTTCCCAAGGGCACGGGCGCGCTGTATGCGGCGCTTTCCGGTTCTGGCTCGGCGCTGTTCGGCTTGTACGCCACCATGGCGGAAGCCGAAGTTGTGGCCAAACGTTTGCGCGATGGTGGAACGCCAGCCTTGTGCACGGAAACCCTGGGACGCGAGGCGTACTGGGGCGAGATGCTGGACCTGCCCGTGGTGGTGGAGCAGAGCGGCACAGCCGAGCTGGCTGCGGAGATGGACAGCGAAGCGGATGTGGACGTGGCCGTGGATGCAGAGGCCGCAGCGCAGGCTGAAGTGGCCGCACGCAACGCCAGCAAACGTGCCGACGGGCCGGGGGACGGCCAGTCGGCAGGCTGAACGGAATGACATTGACGCGAGGCTTTTGCAAAAAAGTTTTGCGCAACGGGTGGATGGGCGATCGACTAACGGTAGGTCAAGTGCCTTTGGAGCACTTTGTCTAGGTTCGAATCCTAGTCGCCCAGCCAAGATTTGCGGAGAGTTTGCAGTTTGTTTTTGTTCGCGCGCAGCAGGACCGGAAAACCTGCGGCGCCATGGACGCACCGGGTGCAGGGTGGGGGCAAGTCTCCATTCGAGCCGGAGGCGTACAAAAATCGGAGAAACCACGCCAACCAGCATGGAGGTCCGGGCAATGAACGTACAAGCAACCGCAACGGCGGCTCCGGCAGCGGAGCCTGCAACGGATGCGGCGGCGGAGAAACCAGCCGCCAGCCGCAAGCGCGCCAAGTCCCACAGCGAGGACAAGCGCTTTAAGATTTTCAGCGGTTCCTCCAACCGGCCATTGGCCGAGGAGGTCTGCAAGTTCGTTGGCATTCCGCTGGGCGAAGTTCGCCTGCAGCGGTTTTCTGACGGCGAGGTGTACTTTCAGCTTTTGGAGAACGTCCGCGGCGCGGATGTCTTTGTGATTCAGCCGACCTGTTATCCGGTCGACCAGCATTTGCTGGAGCTGCTGATCATGATCGACGCGCTGAAGCGGGCCTCGGCGAGCCGCATCACGGTGGTGGTGCCCTATTACGGGTATGCCCGCCAGGATCGCAAGGACCGGCCCCGCGTGGCCATCTCCTCCAAGCTGGTGGCCGATTTGCTGACCACCGCGGGCGCCAACCGTGCTTTGCTGGTGGATCTACATGCGGCGCAGATTCAGGGTTTTTTTGACATCCCGGTGGACCACTTGTTTGCCAGTCCGGTGCTGGTCGGCCACTTCCGGGAGTTGAACCTGCCGGACCTGACCGTGGTCTCGCCCGATGCAGGCGGCGTGGAGCGTGCGCGCTTCTTCGCCAAAAAGATGGAAGCGCCGCTGGCCATTGTGGACAAGCGCCGCACGGATATGAACGTTACCGAAGTGATGCACGTCATCGGTGACGTGGCTGGGAGAACCTGCCTGATCCTCGACGACATCGTGGATACGGCGGGCACGCTGGTCAAAACGGTGGATGCGCTGATCGAAGCAGGAGCGAACAAGGTATATGCCTGCGCCACGCATCCTGTGTTGAGCGGCCCGGCCATTGAACGAATTGAACACTCGCGCCTGGAACAGTTGGTGGTGACCAACACGATTCCGCTGCGCGAGGAGGCGTATAGCAGTTCGAAGATCAAGGTGCTCTCCATCGCCGGCCTGATTGGCCGGACCATTGAGAGCATCCACATGGAGACCAGCTTCAGTTCGCTGTTTAACTGACGGCCTCTCCGCCCACTGAAGTTCCAAACGCGGCCCAGGGCTGCGGATGGAGTTCCACCACTGCCGCGTTGGCCTTGGGTCGGCACGGCGACAAGGGAGCGGCAAGAGCCGTGCCCGAAGGATAAAGACAATGAGTGCAACCAACGAAACCGTCGTCGCAACGCCCCGCACGGGCAAGTTCACCAAGAATGTGGCCCGCCGCGTGCGCGTCTCTGGCAAGATTCCCGCCGTGGTTTATGGCGCGCAGCAGCCTTCTGTGGCCATCACCGTTGATCCGAAGCAGATTCAGCGTATTCTGCACTCGGACTCCGGCCACAATACGATTTTTGATTTGGATCTTTCCGGTGCCAAGACCAAGGTGATGATCGTCGATTGGCAGTATGAGCCGATCCGCGGCAGCCTGATGCACATCGATATGAAGCGCATCGCCATGGACAAGGCGATCCGCGTGCAGGTTCCGATCCAGTTGCAGGGTGTGCCGGTGGGCGTCAAGACGCAGGGCGGCATCCTCGATCAGATTCTGCGCGAAGTGGCCATCGAGTGTCTGCCCGCAGACATCCCAGGCCACATCGATGTGGACATCTCCGAGCTTTCGTTTGGTCAGGTGTTGCGCGTCTCTGACCTGCCGCATGGCGGCAAGCTGAAGTTCCTGACTGATGAGGACACGGCCGTGGCGCACATCACCGCTGTTCGCGAGGAGGCCGCGCCTGCTGCGGATGCAGCCGTCGCTACCGCCACCACTGCGGAGCCAGAGGTGATGAAGAAGGGCAAGCAGGAAACAGCCGAGGCCGCTGGCGACAGCAAGAAGGACGCCAAGAAGTAATTGGCCGCCGGCATGGAGGCAAACTTGGGCGGAGCGGAGAGCGGTTCGTCCACGGAGCCGGTGCTCATCGTGGGGCTGGGCAATCCGGGCATCGAGTATCAGTTCACGCCCCACAACGCCGGATTTTTGGCCGTGGATCGCATCGCAGAACAGTGCAGTGCGGCCATTGTCAACCGGCGCGGCAAGGCACTGACGGCATCAGCGCACCTGGCAGGACGGCGCGTGTTGCTGGCCAAGCCGGAGA